>JAQBEG010000785.1:0-6054 GCA_032123985.1 Deltaproteobacteria bacterium | reverse complement strand
CGTCTGGCGCAGCTCGTTCACGTAGCCGGGCTGCGCAATACGCTCCCGGATCGCAGGGTCGGCGTAGTCTCGCAGCCAATCGGGCGTTTCCATGATATGGGCATCGGCGTCGTGGACGAGTTGATTTTCGATATAGGGCATAGACAGAATCTAGCGTGCGAGGCCGGACCAGAAACGTCGAAAATTCCCTATTCTTGACGCAGTGTTGGACCGTCCGGTCCAGAAGTCGACGAGGCCCATATGATCATCAATATTCTGAACGGAAACCTGCTCGACACAGACACGATGGAGCTGATTGGGGAACGCCACGTCACTCTGGTAGAAGATCGCATCGTCGACGTCTCCGAGTCGCTTCCGACCGGGGCCGCCGATCTGGTGATCGATGCGCGAGGTCATCAGGTACTGCCGGGTTTCATCGACGGGCACGTACATCATGTCATTACGACGATGGATTTTGCACGACTGCGCGGGCAATCACCTGTGGAACATGCCCTCTCCATGGCTCGGTTGGCCGAAGCAACCGTGCTGCGAGGGTTTACGACGGTCCGAGATACCGGCGGTCATGTCTCGGGTCTCGTTCGCGCGATCGAGTCCGGACTCTGCGCCGGTCCCCGAATCGTCTGGTCGGGACGGGCAATCTCCCAGACCGGTGGGCATGGCGATGTGACTGCCGTGCCAGAGGCCGGTCTCTGTGCGTGTCAAGTATTGAGCAACGACTTCAGCCACGTTGCCGACGGTCCCGACGCGGTTCGAGGCGCCGTTCGGCACGAGCTTCGCGACGGCGCCCACTTCATCAAGCTCATGACGTCGGGTGGGGTGGCGTCACCGACTGATCCCTTCGACAGCGTCCAGTACACACCGGAGGAGGTTCGGGCCGCTACGATCGAGACCGACCATCGCAATACTTACACAACCTCACACGCCTATCAGCCGGAGGCAATATCTCTCGCGATCGAGAACGGGGTTCGCTGCATCGAACATGGGAACTTGATCGATGGCAACACGGCTGCGCGCATGGCCGAACTCGGCGTAACGATGGTCCCGACGCTCGTGACGTACCGTGCGATGGCGGATATAGGAGCCAAGGTCGGATTGCCCGAACGAAACGTTTCGAAGAACAGGGGTGTATTCGAGTCGGGACAGCGCTCGATCGAGATAGCCCGCGCTGCAGGCGTCGAGCTCGGTTTCGGAACTGATTTGCTCGGGGAGGCGCAGTCCTGGCAGAATCGCGAGTTCGCGATTCGGGCCGAACTCGAGCCGGCGCGCGATGTCCTCCGTGCGATGTATCGCGTCAGTTCTAGACTCTGTCGTCTAGAGGGCGAGATCGGTCGGATTGTGCCTGGCGCATTCGCTGATCTCGTAGTGACCGACGTGGATCCTCTCGAGGACCTCGCGGCGCTGGCGGATCCCGAGAAGGCGCTCGCAGTGATCATCGCGCGAGGCCAGCCCGTCAGGAACAGACTTTCGAGCTGAGGCGACTACGTGCACACCATTTGGACAGCTCGTTAGTTCAGGCTCGAGTTGTCTGGACCGCGACCAAACTTCGCTTCATAGCCGAATCGCGCTGCGATCGGTGCGAGTTCACGCGTCACCTCATCCGTCCATTGAACCACCTCGCCGGGATAGCGAAGCGCGAGTCCCAGCGAGAGAATCGAAGCGGCGAGCGCGGCGGTGACAGCCGCGAGGCGAATGGCTCTTCTCGGCGCGTTGCGCGCTGTAGCCGCGACCATGACGACGGTTTCCGTCGCACGAGGTTCGAAAATGTGCTGTTCCCAGAGAAAACTGGCCAACGCGCTTTGACAATCCGCATTCGTGGGGCGATCGAGGATCGCTTCGAGTCGTCGCCGGGCTTCTGCGGCCGAGGCGATGCGTTGTGCTGCACGCGGGCGTAGACATTGGCGAATGAGCCGCACGAGCGAATGCGGCACATCACGGCGGTCGGCACGAATGCGCGGGTAGCGTCCGGATTCGACGCGGGCCAGAAGTGATTCCTCCGCGTTCTCCTCGGGGACTTCGAAGGGCGGTCGATTGGCGAGCATCTCATAGAGTACGCATCCGAAGGCGAAGACATCGGCGCGGGGATCGACACGTTCGCCGCGGAGTTGTTCCGCGGGCATGTAGGGCGGTGTGCCGACGGCGGTTCCGGGGAGTGTGAGGGCCGCACCACTGGTGTCGAGTGCGAGACCGAAATCCGTAATCTTGACCTCACCGCGGCGCCCGATCAGCAGGTTTTGCGGTTTCAGGTCTCGATGGAGAGTTCCCTCCGCATGGATCGCTTCGAGTCCTCGAGCGACCTCGAGGGCAATCGTCGCTGCGATGCGCCACGGGATCCGCGACTCGCGACCCAGGATTTCGGAAAGATCGACGCCGTCGACATACTCCGTCGCGATGAATTGGGCGCCGCGATACTGGAATCGATCGTAGACGCTGACGACGTTGGGGTGATGGAGTCGTGCGGCAGCGATCGCCTCCCGCTCGAAGCGGGCCTCGAGCTCTGGGTGAGCGGCGAGTTCAGCATGAATTCGTTTGAGCACTGCGGGCCGGTCGAGACTCTGCTGACGCGCAAGGACGACGACGCCCATACCGCCGCGTCCGAGCTCGCGTTCGACGGTGAATCCGCCGAGTCTCCGGCCGACGAGGGTGGGTGCGCTCAAGCGTCGTCTTCCACGTCCCAGGTCTTCGTGTGCGGGGTCCGTTGTTCGAGGACGAACTGGAGTTCGCATTCGCCCAGCTTGATCCGATCGCCATGCTTGAGATCGGATGCCAGGACTTCGGCTCCGTTCAGCAGAACGTGATTCGTGCTCGCGAGGTCTCGGATTCCGAATCCCTGGCTATCGAGTTCGACTGCAGCATGTTCGGATGAGACGGAAGCGTCATCGATCTGAATCTGCGCTTCGGATGAGCGGCCGATGATGGTTCGGGTCCCCTCGAGCGCATATTCCGTCCCGGCCGCTGGGCCGCGAGTGATGGTGAGACTGGCGCGGTGTTGTTCGAGAAAGGGCTTCGTCCTTTCGGGTTCTATTGATTCGACTCTGCGAGTCCGTCCGTCGTGCATGGTCTTCCCCCTGTCAGTGCGGCCGTGATCGGCGCCACGGTCACGTGTCGGCGAGACGAGGGCAACGATAAAGTGAGAACGATCACGGTTTGGGAGTTAAGAGCTCTCTACGCGCCGCGAGCGGATCACGAAGTGGTTTCGCACGCAGCGCTCCGACTTCCTCTGCGGAGTAGGGCGGATCGAGCGTCGTTTGCGCGATTTCGGTCAACACCCAGTTCAGCAGCCTGGCCAGCTCCCGGTCGCTCAAGGGCGCCTGGGCTACGCCTGGTACTCTCCCGAGATAGACACGTCCGGCGCGCGATTGGGCGAGGATGCCGATTTCGCGCAGATCGGGCGCAACTCCCGTGACGCCACTGCCGTCGAGGCGATGGCAGCCGGAGCAATGCAGGACATAGCTTTCAAATTCAGAACGCGGCGCAGTCGAATCGGCGCTGGCCGATAGCATCAGCGAGAGCCAAACAACGAGAATCGTGGCTCCCGTTGCGTGCTCAAGGTGAAAGCGAGTCACTGCTCCGGCTGTCGCTCGGTCGCCTGTCCAACGACCACGGCGATCGAGCAGTTGTAGATATTCGAAGTCGCTCCGGCACACCAGTTGATGTCGTTATTTCGATACCAATGATATTCCGGCCGTTCGCCTTCATTTCGATTACAGACGCACCGGCCGCAGACGCTCTTGCCGCAGCAATCGTTGTACGAGATCAAGTAGTCCTTGCCATCTGCAGGGTTTCGGCAGGTTCCGACCCATGTGACGGGTGTGACTTCGGTGCCCGGCGGGCAAGTGATGGCACTGCCGCCGCAACAAGCGCAAAGCGATCCATCTATCGCGCAGTGGCGCCAATATTCACAGAGCGTCTCGTCTCCCTCGGGACCTTCAACATTCTCGATGGGTGCCGGCACGCGAGGGTTGGGATTTGACTGCGCAGCGGCCCGCGAGACGGGGAGCAGGGGCAGCGCAGCGCCTCCGACGAGCAATAGTCCGAGTCGTCCGATGAAGGTCCGGCGGCCGGTGCGACGAGCGAGTTTGCGAGCGTGGTTTTCGATGAACGAATCGAAGAGCTTCATCAGGCGGCTCCTTGCTCGAGGGTGATGGGGTCCTTCGCTTGCGACTCGCTCTCGAGATATTCCTGTAATGATGCAACGCCGAGTCGCTCGGCTTCGAAGAGACTCTCGACATGTTCGCGCGTATTGACCAGACCCTTCGCTCGTATTGTGCCCGAGGCGTCGATCAGGACCGCATAGGGAAGCTTGGAGACCTCGAATCGCATTCCCAGATCGCGCGACAGGACGTAGTCCGCCGTGGCGATTCCCTTCTCCTTGCAGAAAGATTCGTGTTCGGCGCGTGGCCCGTCGCTCGCGTATATGAGGCGAGTCATGGCCCCGACTGGGTCGACCATCCTCCGCAGTGTCGGGAGAAGAGTCGCGCAGACCGGGCACGTCGGCGACAGAAAGAAGAGAAGTGTCTTTTGCTCCGTTTCGTTCGGGCCGCCGATGCGGATCGATCGTCCATCGAGATTTTCGACTGCGAATTCGGGCGCGAACTCGCCGACGGCGGGACCTCGTTCGACGGCCAGCGCACCGACCGGCGCGATCCGTTCATGAAGCAAGCCGACCTGTCTCGTCAGCGCGACGACGACCAGGCTCAACACGCAAACAAGAACCCAGAGAAGCACATTCGACACGATCAGGGCATCCATCACGACGCATTCTCCCGCACTGGCCACCGCCATGACTGGACCGCAAGGATGTTGATGGCATTGAAGAGCAGGACGAGCGTGACGAGTCCGCCGATCAAACTGATGCCGTCAACGAGGTTCAGGTTTCGATCGGAGACGGGTATGCAGGTCGCCGCGGCGGCCGCCGCGAGCAATCCATTTCGAATCACCAACCCGCTCGAGAGCGGTTGGCGGCGGGCAGGGCCCAGGCAGCCGCAGTCGATATCTCGCCGACCCCGCATCAGGTTCACACTGATCGCAAGGGTGTAGATCGAAAGGAGAGAAACGGCCGCGAGTCCGAAGCCTGCTCCGTCGTAGTCGGCGAGCAGGCCGACCGCAAGAGCAGTCTCGCCGACGACGAGCGCGGTCGCTCCGGGAATGCTGAGTAAGCGAGGCAAGATCTCGTATTCGGAGAACGTATCTAGAAAGGCGCGCGGGTCGCGAATCTTGTGGAGCGCTGAGACGGCGAAGAGCGCTGCCAGCGCAGTCCGCAGAATCCACGCGACGAGCGGATCGATTCGAATCAATTCCATATCAAGGCACTCGCAAGGTCGGACCAAAGAGCCCGGCCTCTCCGAGGATGCGAATGGTCTCACCGCCATTCGGATCGACGACGCCGATCGCGCCGATTTCGGCGTTTCGCATGAAAAGCTGTGGCGAAGCGTCCTGGCTAATGACGATGGAATGAACCGTGTCAGCGGGGAGTATCCACTGCAAGAGCGTCGAGCTGAAACTGTCCGGAGCGATCCCGAGCATCGAGCCCAAAAAGGCGGCGGAGAGCGACGGCGGTTCGATGCGTCCGATTCGCTTTTTTTCAGTGAGGTCAAAGGACCAGATCTCCGGCCCCGCGTCCTTGTGAGAGCCCGGTCCCCCTTCATGCATGACGACGAAGAGTCGCTCACTCTCGGCGTGGACCGCTACGAGCTGAAGTCCACCGGGTATCCAATCCGACGAGCGCTGATTTTCGCCGTGAAGAGACCAGGCCTCGGAAATCTTCGGGGTAGCACCCGAGAAGTCGACGTCGTGAACTTTCCCACCAAAGGAAACGAAGATCCAACGGCTTCCGATTCGGCCGGCGGATGTAAAGACGGGATCTTCGATGGTGTCGAAGAACTTCTCGCTGCGAACGAGGGCAGCCTTTCGACCTTCATCGGTGAGTTCGATGACCGTCGCAGTGCCGTCGCCGCAGAGCGTCGCAAATCTGTTCTCGTCGATCGGATAGATCCCGGAGCACCCGCTCACTCCGATTTCTTCGACGAAGCTTCTCTGGTCGAGGTCGAGAATAGA
>JAQBEG010000784.1:0-10246 GCA_032123985.1 Deltaproteobacteria bacterium | reverse complement strand
TATGCGTGACCGCGTCAGCCATCGACCTGAGCCAGCGCAAGGATTCGACGGGCATGCGCCGCCAGCGGTTCGTCGACCATCTGCCCTTCGAAGTCGATCGCGGCAACACCCGCGGCCGACGCCTTGTCGTAGGCGGCCAATAGCCGAAGAGCGTGTTCGATCTCTTCGGTAGTTGGGACAAAGGCGACATTGGCGAGTTCGACCTGTCGAGGGTGGATGCAGAGTTTTCCGCGATATCCCATCGCTCGCGCGGAGGCCGCCTCTTCGCGGAAACGTTCGTCATCACGAAAGTCGGCGACGATCTGATCGACGATCGTCACCCCGGCAAGGCGCGCTGCCAGCGCCACCGCAGATCTGGCAAAGACGACCTCGTCGCCGGATCGAGTTCGAACGCCACCCATGTCGGCGATGAAGTCTTCCGCCCCAAAATAGCCTGCGACGACGGATGGATGGGCGAGCAATGCTCGTGCGTCGGCTACGCCGAGCGCAGTTTCGATTCCCGCGAGAACTCCAATTTGCGAATGTCCCGCGAGCCGAAGTGCCACTGCGACGCGATCGATCTGATTCGCCGATTCGATCTTCGGCACGACGACGCCTGCAAGCCCTTCGACGAGGCCTTCTGCGATATCCGCCTCGAACCATTCCGAAGCAACCGAGTTCACACGTACGAAGACCTGCATCTCGGGACCGAGGATCGTCGGAACGATCGACCGGATATTCGCGCGGGCCTCCTGCTTGGCTCCCGCCGGGGTCGCATCTTCGCAATCGATCACGACCGCGTCGGCACCACGCTCGGGCAGCCGCAAAATGAAGTCCGGGCGCACGGCCGGCGCAAAGAGCAGTGATCGCAATCGATTGATCGGTCGAACTGGCTGCATCGAAACTCCGCGGGCGGGCATACAACGGGTCAGTCCAGAAACGTATCAGGACGGGGATCGCCCATCGAGGGCTATAAGGCGCCCCGGGCGTGACGCAGCGAAATTCTCAAACGCCGCGAAGGGACCAAAATTGTCCAAATCGAGACTCATTGCCATTGAACGGAACGCCGAGGGAACCTGTTACAGCCTTGCAGCAACTGACGTCCCGCTGGGTCATCATCCCTTCAGCCACATCAAGGAGACTTTACCCATGAAGCAACCCCAGACGGTTCTGGTTCTCGTGCTCTCTACCCTCGCCTTCGCCACTGTGCTGGGAACGGCGGGCTGCAAACATCCCGAGTCGCCCGATGGTCAGGCCGAGAATCTCACTGTGGGCAAGGTCCAGGGCGAGATCACGGTCGGCATGGACGCTGCGTCGGTGGCCCAGATTCTAGGCTCGCCCAATATCGTCACGACCGACGAAAAGCGACGAGAAGTCTGGATCTACGACAAAGTTTCGTCGAACAGTGTCGACACGCAAAATTCCTTCGGCGGATCGATCATCATCCTCGGCGGCAGCACGAGCCAACGACAAACAACGAAAACCCAGAAGACCCTGACCATCATCATCAAGTATGACGAAGACAAGAGAGTCCGGGACTTTGCCTATAACTATTCGCAGTTCTAGGCGTCGGCGCGGCGGCATCGAGAGAGCCGCCCGATCGCGCTGGCGTGGCGGCCGGGTTTGGCTCGCATTGATGCTCGCCATGTCGATCGCTTGCGCTGGCTGTTCGGGTGGATCGAGATCGGGCTCCAACGAAATCTTCGTTCTCCAGCCCGAGAGCGCCGCGAACAAGGCGATGCAGACGCGGCAATTCGAAACGCCAAGCTCCGATGAATTGCTGTCGGCTTCCGCTGCCGTTCTGCAGGATCTCGGCTTCCAGATCACGGAGAGCGACCGCAGTCTGGGCTTCCTGCGTGCCGCCAAGGAGCGAAGCGCGCGCGAACATGGCCAGGAAATCGGACGCGACATCATCGTCTTCCTCACCCTCGTGCTGAGCGTATTCGCCAGAGGAAATGCAACCGTCATCATGCCCGTCGATCTTCATCAACAGATCAACGCGTCCTTGATTGCCAGCCCCCCACAAGGCGAAGACCGCAGCCAGGAGATACGAGTCGTCTTCTACAGACTGGTGTGGCGAGGCAACGGAAGATCTGGGAACCAGAGTATCCCGCCCGGTGAGCAGAAGATGGAGATGCTCCGCGACGCAGAGATCTACCAACAGTTTTTTTCGCGACTTTCAAAGGCGGTTTTCCTGGAAGCCCAGAAGATCTGAAGGAAGGAATCCGAATGCACTCGCTCTCGACTCATGTTGCTGCCGTCGCGCTCTTGCTCGCTCTCGGATTGAGCGGCTGTGCCTCGCCGCCAAAGGAACCTGAGACGCTGCTTGCGCCCACCGAAGAACAGATGAAATTGCGAAACCTTCAGACGCGAACCTTCGATGTAGCGGACCGGGCAGTCGCCTTGCGCGGAGTCATTTCAGCCCTGCAGGATCTCGGATTCATCATCGAACGCGCCAATGAGCCGCTCGGCATGGTCACGGCCGCCCGCTTTGCTGAGCCCCGCTACTTCGATGTCGTGGGTGTGACCGTCACCGTTCGAATGCTGAGCGAAGAACGGGCGACAATTCGCGCGAACGCGATCTTCAACAATCAACCGATCACGGACCCCGAAGTCTACAAGAATTTCTTCGCCACCCTCGAGCGTTCACTCTTCATCGGTAGGAATTGAAATTTGAGGCGACTCATCCGGCAGCAACTCCGATCGACGCTGGTGGCCGGCAGTATTGGCCTTGCCCTGCTCACTGGATGCGCGACCTACGGTCTACGGCACGAGATCCAGCGCGACTCGCGAGACCAGATCCTTCTTTCGGAACGGAGTCAGGTCAAGGTAAGAAACGCGCAAAGCCGCTTTTACGACACGACCGACAAGCGCCAGATGATTCGAGCGCTCATCGCCACTTTTCAGGATCTCGGATTCAGGATCGAAGTCCTCGACGAGACTCTCGGCATCATTTCAGGGAAGAAGTTTCTCGACGCCGAGCGACCCGGAACCGCCGGATTGCCGACATACCTGCTTTACGACGAAGAAAGCCTTGTCGTCTTCAATCGCTCTTATCGCACCTGGGGCCCATTTCAGCGACGCAGCGACCTGGTACGATTGACCGTGACTGTCCGCAATCGAAACGAGAAACAGCTGATCGTTCGCGCCTCCGCTCAATACTATTTGCGCCCTGTCGAGAATGCGGAGGCGTACCAGAACTTTTATGCTGCTCTCGCAAAGGCGCTCTTCGCCGAGCGATTTGCAAGCACACCCTGACCGTCTGCGGCGAGGAGGATCACAGCATGAATCTGAGAGGCGAACCCGCCTTCGTCGGCCGACACTGCGGATCGAACAGCTACATCATCGACAAGAAGACCGTGCGCTTCTATCAGGACGCGCTCGATGATCATCATCCTTTGCACGAACGCTATGCGCCCCCACTGCTCTACCACTCGGAGTGTTACCAGTTCATAGGCGAGTGGTACTTGAAGAATCTCTTTGGGAATCTTCATGGCCAACAGGATTGGGAACTCTTTGCGCCGATCCCGATCGGGACAAAGCTCCGAACCCGATCGACGATCATCGACCGCTATTCGAAGCGTGGACGAGATTGGATCGTGAATGAGACGGATCTGATGTGCGCCGAAGAGGAGGACGAGGGCAAGCTCCTCGTTCGTGGCCGCACCTATCAATCCTTTTTGCCACCTCGGAAATCAGCCGAAGAAGATTTCGTCGTCGACGAGTCGACCGCTCGCAAGAAGAGCCCTCGCCCCCCATTTCCAACGGCAACAGGGCCTGATCTCGATTCGACGACCAAATTGATCGACGATCGACGCTGTTGGATGTTTTCCGGCCCCGGGAAGACCTATCACACTGACAGGGACGAGGCGAAGAAGCTGGGCTTTCCAAACATCGTCGTCCAGGGAATGATGTCGACCTGCTTCGTCTCTCAGGTCATGCAAGATCATTTTGGCATGGGCTGGCTCCAGGGTGGCAGGATGTCGGTCAAGCTGACCAACGTCCTGTGGGTCGACGAGACCATCACCGCGCACGCGCGGGTGCGCGAGGAAAATGCTGAGGGCTCCCGAACCCGCGTCCACTGCGACGTCTGGGTCGAAAAAGACGATGGCGTTCGGGTGATACTCGGAACGGCTTCGGCACTTCGAGAAGAGGCGTGATCGCTCCGCATGTCCATCGCTGACGACAAGCCCCACCCGACGAGCCGGCTGCGCGCACTCTGGGCAAACCCCCAGCTGCGTTACCCGATCTTGATGATGGTCTATCTCTTGATTGGCGGATCACTCTTCAGCCTCGGCCTCACCTATTTCCCTGCGGCGGTAGAAGAACTGGATCGACTGACCGCCCTTTGCGTTCACATGTTCATAGGCTTGTTCACGAGTCTAACGACGCAGCGTGCCGCAATCGTCACGTTGGATGGCTTCGCAGTCTCGATCATCATCGAATGCGTCGGTCTCCTAGAGATGGTGATCTACTCAGCGTGCGTATTGGCCTTCCCGGCACCCCTACGTGCAAAGCTCTGGGGCATTCCGCTCGGTTGTGCTTCGATCTTTGCATTCAACGTGATTCGAATCGTGACATTGCTCGTCGTCGGGCGCTATTGGAACCCGTACTTCGATTTCTTCCATATCTACTTCTGGCAAGCAACGCTGATCGCCATGATCGTCGGTGTGCTCTATGGCTGGATCAAGCTTTTCGTACACCGATGAAGAAGGCCGTCCTCGTCATCCTGTGCTTCGGCGTGGTCTCGATCGGATTGACCTGGATCTGGAACGAGTGGGCGCGAGTCGCATACGCCCATCTCTTCAATTGGATGGCGCCACCATTCTATGACCTGATTGGCTTCGACGATGCTCGCGTAGTCGGGCTTCGAGCCCGCTATATCAACTTCGTACCGTTCGTGAGCCTGGTCATTGTCACGCCGGGCATCGCGCTGCGTCGACGGTTGATCGGCCTCCCGCTTGGCGTGTGCTCGATTTCCCTGGGCCACCTGTTGCTCAACCTGACGGAGCGCCTTCATCCAGGCCTCTCGCTGCCCATCGTCCCTGCGCTCGTCTCTGACGCGCTTCCCTTTCTCGTCTGGCTCGTCGTAGCCTATCCGGTCGTCGTCAAATTTCTTCCATCGCCCGATGCGCCCGATGCGACCGAATCTCTGGACGAGTCCTAGATGCCGAGCTGGCTCAGCGAGTCTGCGATGCGACCGAGTACGATTGCCAGCTTTGGATGGGTCGCCTCGAATCGCTCCACCAGCGCCGGCAAATCACCGAAGGTCCATTCCTGATCCGATTCCTGTCCGACCTCGGTTTCGAGCATCGACGACACTTCACCCAGAACCGTTTCGAGTTCTGACCGATCTTCGCCGGACAGCGGTTCGCCCGAAGAAAGCTCTTCCCGTAGATGTTGAATCGATACTCGAAGCTGATCACGCGGCATTCTAGAAATTCCCCTTCCGGACACACGGACGCCGAAATCTTTCAAAGACATGCCTGCATACACGCCCTCGGAATCGACGTCGCTGAAGTTGTCCGCCATCAGTCGACACTCCGGCACGTTCATCCCGTCGAGCAATGCATACGACCATATGTGTGCCTCGGCGAATCATACCTCGAAAGCGCGCTGAGAGAGAGCCACTGCCGGGGGGGGCCGGCATTGCCCGGCGACCCGACGACCGCCCGCGATCGTGAACGACACCCAAGGCGCTCGGCTTCACGCCCTCATTTGATCGGAGCGCGCTTGAAGTAGAGCTTGCATTGCGTATTTGCGTCGGGATTGATAATGGTCATCACCATCGACCCTGCGACGATTTCGCGACGGACCACGCGGTGCCCCAGCTCGCCATGTCCGTCGACGACCAGCACATCGCCCTCGATATGAGCCGTCCACATCATCATGTCTCCGGCGGCGGTCTTCACGCTGCGCTGCGTGGCGCCGTCGGCGATAATCACGTCGGTACGGGTCTCGACAGGGCTCTCACTCTCGATTTCGAAGCGGTCTCCGTCGTGTTTGATGGACTGGCTCATCCTCGAGCTGCCGAGTTTCGCGAGCTTCCGCTTCCACCAGGGGGTTCCACTTTCCTTCAGATACTCTTCGAAATTCTCGGTCCGATCGAGCTGCCAGGCACCGCTCAGATTGAAGGCGGGCTCAGCTGCTTCCGCGATCGCGCCCACGCCCGAGAGCGCGAGTCCAGCCACGAGTCCGAAAATGCAGAGTCCAAATCTCTTCACGACGTCATCCAATTCCGAACGAGCCATCAACTCACACTCGGATTGCAGAATTCAACGAGTCTACAATTCGACCCAACGACCCAACGAGCCTCGATCATTCTTGCAATCGTTCACTGAGAAGGATCTTCATCAACTCGCCACCCGCGAAGACCTCATTGCCGAGCATTCCATTCATGAGTGCTGTCTCGGTTGGAGTCCAGACGTTTCCCGTTCGTTCTCCGAGCTGGACGACATCTTCTCCCGGTCGGACCAGAACGACACCGAGGTGATTGATTCGTATCTGCGATAGAGATTCCGCTGTCACGGGCCGAAAGCTTCGTGTCGTCAGCAGGATCTGCCCCAGATAGCGGTTGGCAGCGAACGCGGGGGCCGCACCGACGATCCGCCAGGTCGATTTCAAGAAGGGGAAGAAGGTCACTCGCGCGGCGATGCCACCCCCCTCGAATGCATACCGAACCGCCGAAATGGTTCCGAGTCGGGATTTCTTCTTTTCCGTCACTTTGACGCCATACTCCGCCGCTGCCTTCACCGCAAAATCATTCGCCAATCCGATCAGTTCGCCGGCAGGTAGGTCGCCCGTCAAATAGATCACCGCCTCCCCCCGCGGCGCGGTCGCACCGACGGCGCTACCCGAGTTCTGCGTGCGCCAGCCCTTCGGAAAGCGTATTTCGAAGTCGAGTATTGGATGTACGAAAAGATCGCCGATGAAGATTCCAGATTCCGGTCGGTCGCCGATGACCATGCCATCGATCTCGTCCAGGAGCCGCACTCGCGTATCGCCGAGGGCCGGGTCCCGCGTCCAACGGAGCTCCTGGGAACGCATCGCGGACGCGGTCGCGCGTTCTCGCGACCCGGGGTGAGTGTCATAGAAGGTCGGCGCTCGAGGCGCGCCGATGATGAGTCGTTCTCTCTGATCGAGCCTCCTCATGAAGGTCGACATCCCGTTTGGGTCGTAACCGGCGGCCGCTGCCAGCTGCTGCCCGACCTCGTCCGCCTCGCGTTCCATGTCGCGCCCGTAGGCCGCCATCATCCGCGCCTGACCGAATCGGGGAGCAAATGCTTTCTGGTAGCGAATAATGGCCTGTTGTTGCGCGGAGTGACGGCGGGCGGCATGAACTATCTCGTGGGCGATGACACAGGCCAGTTCGTCCTCGTTGTTGGTCAATGCCAGCAAACCTCGAGACACAAAAATCTGTCCGCCCGGCAATGCGAATGCATTCGGCTCCATTTGGTCGACGATCGAGAAGTGATAGGCGAACTCGCGGATCGGGAGACCGCGCAGGAGTTTGTCGCCGATCTCCTGGATATAGAGAAGAAGTTTCGGGTCCTCGAGCAGACCGATCTCGGCTTCGACGGCTTTCGCTGCTTCTTTACCTGCCCGGACGTCGTCCGAGGTAGTCAGTAGGACCGTACGTTTCGGCCTCGTTTTCTTGGAACCCGCACACGCAACACCGACTCCTACGATCAGAACGAGAAGACAAAACAGGATGGGTCGAACCGAACGAATTCGCATCAGCTTTACGGCATCTCCGACAGCCACTCGCCGGCGTTCAGCCAGCGCGCCTTCATCTGGATCAGTTCGCCAGTGCGGCGCAGAGTGTTGAGGTAGTTCTGCACGAGATTTGCAAAGAGCGGTGAGTTGGGCGGCAGCGCGATCCCGAGCGGCTCGGTCGTGAAAGGTCCGGGCAACGTGGCGAGTTCGAGTTTGGGATTGCGAGCGATGTGAAAGCTGACGGCCGGTAGATCAGCGATCAGACCATCGATCTCCCCGCGCACGATCAGATCGACCGCCGTGTCCTGATCCTCGATCGCTACGAATTTGGCGAGCGGAAAGGCTTCGAGAATCAGATCCTCGCCCGTCGATCCCTCGAGCGCAGCCCAGGTCCGTTCCGCGGAATTGAGACCGGACAATTCCTGGAGATCACCAATGAGGTCCTGTCGAGTCAGGAGGCTCGCGCCCGAGATCAGATAGGGTCCGGCGAATGCAACGCGCGCATTGCGGCGCGGCGTGATCGTCATGCTCGAAATCACCAGGTCGATCTTGCCCGCCTCCAGGTCAGATATGAGATCGGCAAAGAGCGTCTCGACGAGCACCAACTCGAGATCCATCGCCTCGGCCAGCGCACCCGCCAGTTCGACATCGAGCCCAATGAGCTCACCCTCTTTGTTCTTCATGTTCAGTGGCGGCTGCGAGCCGCTCATGCCGACACGCAGTTGCCCACTCTCGAGGATACGATTTAGACGTTCGGCGACCTCCGGATGCGCCGGGTTCCCAGTCGAATAAGACTGGCAGCCCATGCTGATTATCAGCAGGGCCATCACGACAAAGCCAACAACGGGCTGCTGGCGTCGAATCCAGGATAAAATCACGTGTGCTCCAATGCGGGTCTGTGAGCCGAATCTTCGATCGACGATTCTCGGCTGAGCGAACTATAGGAAAAGACGTCGCCTTCGGATTCTACGCGAAGATCGCTCAAAATACGCTTGGCGAATCGCTCGATGTGCAAGGGCAGCAGGGGCTTGTAGAATGCAGGCGTGTCCAGAGCGAAATCGGTGCGGAGGCGACACAGCGCGAACCTGGATGCAGCTCATCTGATCGTCTGATCCGATCGTGTCTTTCGCCTAGCGACGCGCCTCGCTCGCCGAAAGCCCCGGATTGAGAATGACGATCTCGACTCGGCGATTTCGTTCGCGACCCTCGCGCGTGTCGTTGTCCGCGATCGGGAAATTCGCCCCATAGCCCTCGGCATCGAGTCGATCTTCCGACACGCCGGACTCGACTAGAGCGGTGCGAATGCTCTGCGCGCGACGTAGCGAAAGCTCGAGATTATGTGCGGCGCCGCCCGTATTGTCGGCATACCCCTCGATCAAGGCGTCACGATTGCTGAGGGCGATCAGGAAGCCCGCGACACGTGCGACCGAGACACGAGCGTCAGCGGTCAATTCGTCGCTGTCACTTGCAAACAACACACCGCCCAGCGTGAGTACGAGGCCCCGGCCCGTCTGCTTTGCATCGACTGAGCGCGCGTTCTGGATCGCGATCTCGACAGCCGCCCGTGTGGTCATCGTCGAGGCGCGCGCCTGGTTCATATAAGCTTCGGATTCCAGCCTTGCGGCGATCGCCTCGGTCCGAGCGACCGCGATCTGGGCATAGAGGTCCGCCAAGCTCGCCTCGTGATCGATCAGAGCCTGGGTCTCCCGCGCCTTGAGCAGTTCTTCGGCTTGCGCGAGATGTCGTACAGCCTCACGAAAATCAAGCGAATCAGAATCTACGAGACCGCCGTCACGAGCTGCGCCGACAGCTGCTCGTGCCCGCTCGACCGACGCCGGGTCCGCTGTTGCACAGCCAAGAACAAGGAAGAGCGCCAACAAGACGAGGGTCACGATTGGGGTCGCAAGAGTCGGCTTCGAACCGTCATCTCGAATCTTCATTGAAGTCGCTCCTCTACCGCGCTGGTCGTTCGTTTTCTGAGGGCCCCAGCTTCTCGGTCTATACTTTGAGCATCTAGAAGTTGCTTTCGTGCGCTTTCTCGCTGAGCGATCGTGTTTGCGAGCTGCGCGTTCGCAAGCGCGCTCTCGGCGATTCGCTCGGCCTCCGCGCCGCTGTTCTTCTTGGCCTCCTCTAAGAGAATCTCCGATTTCTTGAGCACATCGTGCGCGTAGGTTTCAGCGCCGTTTGCGCGCGCATCGCGAATTGCGAATTGGGCCGTCGCAATTTCGTTGCTCGCTGTCACCTTTGCATGAGTCGCGCATCCCGTGATTGCCAACAGGCTGACACCCACGACGAAGACAACAGCGCTCCGTGTGAGTCGTTTGGATCCGGGCAGAACTCGAGTCATATCGCCTCCTCCGAAAATCGGGACCTTACGCCCTCGATTATTCGACTGGGCGTGATTGTTACATATCCTCTGAAAGCCGTCACCGGGTAGGAAACGGACGCCTACGCTCAAATACGTGGGGACAACGACCGCGGATCAACACTGCAGCGATAGATCCGATTGCCTTGCTGCTTCTTCGCCGACCGATTACGTTTCAACTCGAGG
>JAQBEG010000783.1:0-6426 GCA_032123985.1 Deltaproteobacteria bacterium | reverse complement strand
CATTACCGAAGCCGCCGTGGGTATGGTCGGCATTGCGCATGATCAGCTTTGACGCCTTGCGCACGGTGTCCGGGCCCGGCGCGTTGGCCGACTGGCCTTCCGGTCGTGCCACCAGCGCCGCTGCGATCTGCTCCGCATTCGTTTCGATTTCACTTCGCTGCTCCCGCCACGCGCGCATCACGGCTTCGATGATTTCGGGGAAGCCCGGCATGCCGCCGCGCCGTTCGGGCGGAAAATAGGTTCCGACATAGAAGGGGCGACCGTCCGGCGTGCAGATGGCGTTGAGCGGCCACCCGCCATGGCCGTTGAGCTTGAGAGAGGTGTCCATGTAGATCTGGTCTATGTCAGGTCGTTCCTCGCGATCGACCTTGATGTTCACGAAGGAATCGTTCATCAGCGCTGCGATGGCGGGGTTCTCGAAGGATTCTCGTTCCATCACGTGACACCAATGACAGGCGCTGTATCCGATCGAGACGAGCAGAGGCCGATCTTCATTGCGGGCTCGGGCGAGCGCTTCGTCGCACCAGGGATACCAGTCGACCGGGTTGTTCTGGTGTTGACGCAGATAAGCACTCGTCTCGAGGCCGAGTCGATTCGTCGCAGGCGCTTCGAGGTTGGGGTCGGGAGGGTTCGGCTTGCTCATGGTCGGGGAGGCAGCTTAGCCGGCTAATCGCATGACCGGCAGGCGGCGGAACCTGTCGGAGCCAACTACGTTGTTTCCCATGAGCATCGTTCATCTCGACACAGATGGCGGCGACGCCGAACTAGTGACGGCCCTGCGGCTACGCGCGGCGGAGGCGCTCGAACGCGCCTATGGGTTTTTGGATCGGGCTGCTGATCCGTGGGCCCGCCTGCGCGCGCAGGTGTTGTGTGGAGCGAAGCCCGTCTCCGAACTGACGGATGGGCTTGCCGCGACGCAGGCGGCGGACGGTAGCCTGCCGATCGGGACGCTCGTTGCGGGAGGCGCGCTCGGTTTTCCGCCGACGGATCTCGATGCTCTGGACCCGGATCGCGCGGCCATCGTTGGCACGCTCGAGGCACTTCTGATCGCGGCAGACGCGAAGGCGATGCACGCGGACTGGGTCGAGCCGGCGGTGCGATCTCTCGAAACACGACAATCGTCCGACGGAGCGTTCCGGGTGCCATCGGTCGGGCAGGGTCGCGCGACGGAGCAATCGGATATTTTCTGGACCGGCATGGTCGGTGGGATTCTCGGTCGCACACCGGTCTCCCGCCCCAGCGTGCTCGAGGCGGCGGGCGAATTTCTCGCCGAGCGCTTCGATCCAGATACGGTCGAGCACGATGGCTACAGCGCGCTGATCGCCTATGCGCATTTTTTTACGAATGTGGCGCATGAGCTTTCCGACGAAGCCCTCCAGTGGTGTGGGCGTGCGCTCGAAAAAGGCTTTCGGAGTCGCCAGATCGACGCGGTCGCAACCTTGCGGGTGCTGTTGACCTGCGACGCGCAGGCCTTGCCGGGCGCGACCTTCGACGTAGCCGAGCTCCTCGAACGCTTGCTCGAGGAGCAGGGCGGGGATGGCGGCTTCGCCGAGCTTGCGACGGGGGGAACGTCTAGACGGGCGGCCCAGACCTATGACGCGATGCTCGCCATCGTCCGGTTATGCGCAGCGCTCGACGACTGACGATCGCGGAGCCACCCACTCAGCGAAGCGTGTCGAAGAAGACGCGAATGCGAGCCGCATTCGCTCCGAGATCACTCTGGCCATCTCGTGATTTCGAGCGCATGTCAACGAGTGAACCCTCGCCGTCGACGACGATGCGAACCGTGATGTCGTCGACGAAGCGAAAGATCCTGGAAACGTGTTGTGCGTCGAAGACGTGACGACTCGGACTTCTCGACACGATCTTCCAGCCGAGGGACTCGGCCGCGACAATGGCTTGATTGAACGTCGCGTCGGGCGGGCTGGCGACGCGCAACGATGCGAGATCTGGATACGACGTCCGAACGACCTCGACGAACTCAGGCGGATAGTTCATGTCGCGACCCTTGTAATCGGGGACGACCGAAGCGGATTCGAAAGCGGGAGGGTTATCGAGGTCGGTCGTGATGTCGTTGATGCGCGGAGCGTTTCCAGCGGTGCTGGCGGCACCCAGAACGGCGATCAGCAATCCGAGTCCAATCGCGAGTCCCGTGAGCGATTTCGATCGTCCCGCCGGATCGCCTCCTCCGCGAGAAAGCACGATCCCGATCAGTCCGAACAGTACGCTCAACAGGCCACCGAGCAGCGCGCCCGCGGCGAAAAATTTGAAGCCCGTAAACGGAGCGATCACGCCAAAAAAGGCGCCCGTCAGCCCGAGCAGGGTCACGCAACACGCGATAAGCGAAAGAATCAATGCGGCAGCAGCCATCGGCGTCTCCTTTGGGGTTTTGGCGAGCATATCACGATCGCATCCGGCATTCGGTCTAGTCGCCGTTTTGGAAACTCGATTGCCAAGCCGGCCCGTCGCGGAAACCACTCGCCAACGCGTTATCCTCCGCGGCTTCGTGGGACGATAGTCGCCGCAGATGATCAAAGCATGTAGGGAGGAGCGGAAGTGTCTGAGCTCGTACATCTAGAAAAAAGGGGGGCGGTCGCGCTCGTCACTCTGGACCGGCCGGACGCGCTGAACGCGCTCAACCGCGCGTTGCTCGAGGCGTTCGACGCGGCGATTGGTGCGATTCACGCCGACCCCGATATCAAGGCGCTCGTCGTGACAGGAGCGGGTCGAGCGTTCGTTGCAGGCGCAGATATCGCCGAGATGCAGACGATGACGCCGCTCGAAGCGGAGGCTTTTTCAGCCTCGGCACATCGGATCTTCTCTCGACTCGAAGACCTTCCGATCCCGACCGTTGCTGCCGTGAATGGATTCGCATTGGGCGGTGGCTGCGAACTCGCTCTCGCTTGCGATTGGATCTATGCGTCTTCGAAGGCTCGGATCGGTCAGCCCGAAACGAAGCTCGGGTTGATTCCCGGATTCGGTGGAACGAGTCGACTCGTTCGGCGTGTAGGCCTCGCGTGGGCCAAGGAACTCGTCCTCGTTGCTGAGCCGATTAGTGCGGACGAAGCTGCGCGCATCGGGCTCGTCAATCGAGTGTTTCCGCCGGACGAACTCATGGCGGCGACGCTTGCAGTAGGGGATGCGATTTCCACACGCGGGTCGATTGCGGTTCGCGTCGCGAAACAAGTCATGCAGGATGGACAGGATGCCGACGTTCGTACCGCGCACGCGCTCGAGCAACGGGCATTCGGACTCATCTTCTCGTCGGATGACCGAGTCGAGGGCACGTCCGCGTTCGTCGAAAAACGCGATCCAGACTTTCAGGGACACTGAGTGAGCGTGGGGTCAGGCGCTCTGCTGGCTTTCTGCCCGCTCTCCTACACTACCCGATGTAGGGGAGGGCGGCTGCGGTCCTCTCGATCGCATCACCAGCTTCGAGTAGAACACGAGTCGCGTCCCAGGTGCCTTCGAGCAGCTGGTTTCGAACACCGTCGGGTATGCCGGCCGGCAGCTTGCCCGCGCGGGACGTCACGGTCCGCGATTCGATATCGATGCGAACCGTCTGCGTTGGATCGAGTTCGACCGAGTCCATCAGCTTCGCGAGGTTGTGGTTGTCGAGAGTGACGCAGATCAATCCCATGCTCGTGCAGTTGCCCGCGAAGATCTCGGCGAAGGAACCCCCGACGAAGGCCTTGAATCCGAAGCGCATCAGCGCCTGGGGTGCGTGTTCCCGGGAAGAGCCACAACCGAAATTCTGACCGACGACGAGAATCTCAGCGTGCGAAAAGCGTTCGTCGTCGAGCGGATGCTTCCCCTTCGCCGCTTTGCGCGCGTCTTCGAAGGCATGGCGACCCATGTCGTCGAATGTCACCTCTTTCATGAAACGCGCCGGAATGATCCGGTCGGTATCGATGTCGTCACCGCGAACCACATTCGCTGTGCCCTCGGCGGAATTGATCCGGACGAGAATGTCTTGTTCGTTGCTCATTTCATTCCTCTCGTGCGCGTGCTGCGATCTGGAAGCCGTCTCTTCGCAGCTTCTCACAGCGTCGCGACGTTGCGGTTCAGCGGATCTTGCGTACGTCGACGACTTGTCCGGCGATGGCGGCGGCGGCGACCATTGCGGGCGACATCAACAGCGTTCGTCCGGACGGCGAGCCCTGCCGACCTTTGAAATTTCGATTGCTCGACGAGGCGCAGACCTCGCGACCACGCAGTTTGTCTGGGTTCATGGCCAGGCACATCGAGCATCCTGGCTCGCGCCATTGGAAACCCGCGTTACGAAAAATCTCATCGAGACCCTCCGCTTCCGCTTGCTTCTGAACCGCGGCCGAGCCTGGCACGACCAGCGCGCGCACACCGTTCTTGACGTGGCCCGTCGCTGCGATCTCGGCCGCCTCGCGGAGATCCGAAATCCGGCCGTTGGTGCAGGAGCCGATGAACGCGACGTCGATCGGTGTCCCCGCGATCGACGCGCCCGCGACAAAGTCCATGTACTCGAGCGCTTCTTCGACGCCCGCGCGTTCGTCATCGGGAGTGTTGTTCGGTGTCGGGATCGACTCACCGACGCCGACATTATGACCCGGATGAATGCCCCAGGTAACCGAGGGTTCGATCGCGCCGCCTTCGATCTGGACCACGTCGTCGTAATCGGTATCTGGATCACTGGCGAACTCGAGCCAGCCCGCCGCCTTGGCATCGAAGTCCGCATCGTCGGGCGTATAACGCCGTCCGCGCAGGTACTCGACCGTTTTCTCGTCCGGATTCACGTACCCGCAGCGTGCTCCGCCCTCGATCGACATATTGCAGACGGTCATTCGCTCTTCCATCGACATCGCATCGATGACCGGACCCGCGTACTCGTACGCATATCCGACGCCGCCGTTCACGCCCAGCTTACGGATGATCGCCAGGATCGCGTCCTTGGCGAAAACGCCGGGTTGGAGTGCGCCCGTGACTTCGATGCGGCGGACTTTGAGCGGCGCGATCGCGAGGCATTGCGAGGCGAGTAGGTCTCGCACCTGGCTCGTCCCGATCCCGAAGGCAATTGCGCCGAAGGCGCCGTGGGTCGACGTATGGGAGTCGCCGCACGCGATGGTCATTCCGGGCTGGGTGAGCCCCAATTCGGGTCCAATCACGTGAACGATGCCCTGAGCGCCGGATTCGGGACCGAAGAACTGAATGTCGTGGTCGCGACAATTCAGCTCCAACTCGCTCATCATCGCCTCGGCCAGATCATCGGCGAGCGGCCGCGACTGATCGTCTGTCGGTATGATGTGGTCGACGGTCGCAAACGTCCGTTGTGGAAAGCGTACGGGCAGGTCGAGTTCGCGGAGCATTGCAAAGGCTTGCGGGCTCGTGACCTCGTGAATCAGATGGGTCCCGATCAAGAGCTGAGACTGGCCCGAGGGCAGCTCGCGAACGAGGTGGGCGTCCCAGACTTTCTGGAAAAGACTCGTGGGTCGGTCGGTCATGTCTCTCTCGTGCTCTCGTGATCTCGAGGGGTTGGGCGGCTGGGTGCGGGCCTGGTGTCGGGTTGGCTCGATGTGATCCGCATGGATAGCACGGCGCCGACGGTCCTCTACCCTGGGCCGCAGCCAAGGTCGCGCCGGAGTCCCCGCTTCGGTTCGAGTTCGACTCACCCAGCGGGGACCTGGAGTAAGATGATTCGATGGAACTGATGCACACCGCCCACGTGCCCGCGGGCAAAGGTCCCTTCCCGACGCTCGTCGCGTTGCACGGATTCGGCGCTAGCGCGCACGACCTGCTCGGGATCGCGCCCATGGTTGCGGGGGGAGAGGTTCTCTTCATTTGCCCGCAAGGTCCGATGTTGATCGAGCCGGCTCAGGGTCAGCGCGCCTACGGATGGTTTCCGCTCTCGCAAGCCGGCGAGATCGCGCCCGCTTCACTTGTTGGCGCCAGGGGCGTGCTCGAAGGTTTTCTCGAAGACGCCATGCGGTGCTATCCGATCGACCGCGATCGAGTCGTGATCATGGGCTTCAGTCAGGGAGGCGTGATGGCATACGACCTGGCGCTCGGTCGCCCTGAACGATTCAAGGCGCTCGTCGCGCTTTCGAGCTGGCTTCCCGACGCCGTTCTCGATGGCCTGAGGGAGGATGACGGGCGGGCTTCGCTGGCGACGCTTCTGATTCATGGGACGCAGGATCCAATGATCTCGATCGACAACGCTCATGACGCACGGGCGAAGCTCGAGGCGCTCGGAATCGAGGCCGCATGGGGCGAGTACGAGATGGGCCACGAGATTAACCAGGCCGCATTGCGGGATCTGTTGGCCTGGCTCGAGACGGGTCCGTTCGCCGAGCCGGATTGAAGCGCTGCGGAGTTTGGCAATTGGGTAGACTATTCTGGTTCGATCGCGCATGGCGAGAATGATTCGTCGCGTCGGGGTGTAGCTCAGTGGTAGAG
>JAQBEG010000782.1:0-3679 GCA_032123985.1 Deltaproteobacteria bacterium | reverse complement strand
ACCCGATCCAGCCGGACAAGCCGATTCGTCTCTACGAGGCGTGGCGTCCGGATCGGCGTAGGCCGCTGTAGCAGTCGCGAAAAGAGCAAATGACAAGACGACGCGGAACGGAATCAGGATGCGACCAGCGCGCATTCGCTGGACGCCAACGAGTTCATCACATTGCATCGAAAACCTCGTCTCGACGGCGGGCACACTATCCCGACGACCCACTTCCAACCGCCCTAATACCCGAACCCAGCGCCGGCTATTCGTCGTCGGGGATCGGCGAGGGAATGAAAACCTCGCGTCCCTTCGAGCCTATTTGAGGCCCGATCATGCCGTCGAGTTCCATCTGCTCAACGATCCTCGCCGCGCGGTTGTATCCGATCTTGAGGCGACGCTGCACGTAGGAGATCGACGCGTTCCGCGTCTCCGCCACAATCGCGACGGCCTGGTCGAACATCTCATCGACATCCTCGCCACGCGCTTCGACCTTCTCAGCTTCGGCATCCGCCCGAACGAGTTCTTCGTCGAAGACGGGCCGGCCCTGCCCCTTGAGGAAGGCCACGAGAGCGTGAACCTCGTCTTCCGACACGAATGGACCGTGGATTCGCTGGAGCACCGCGGTTCCGGGTGGGAGAAAGAGCATGTCGCCCATGCCCAGAAGATCGTCGGCGCCCTTCTGGTCGAGGATCGTACGACTGTCAGTGCCGGACGAGACCTGGAAGGATACTCGCGCGGGGAAATTGGCCTTGATTACACCGGTGAGGACGTCGACGCTCGGGCGCTGAGTCGCGAGGACAAGATGAATCCCGGAGGCTCGCGCCATCTGAGCGAGTCGCTGAAGTGACTCCTCGACGTCTTTGGCGGATGACATCATCAGGTCCGCGAGCTCGTCGATGACGACCACGATATAGGGCAGCGTTTGCCATTCGATCTCGTCGCCCTCGGTCTGGCCAGGTTTCGGTTTCAGATGAAAGAACTCTTCACCCTCGGCGATGGACTTGCGCGCCTTCTCGTTGAACTGGTCGATATTGCGAACGCCGGTCGCGCTCATCATCTGATAGCGCTCTTCCATTTTCCGCACGACGCCCTGCAGCGCCGCGGCGGCACGCTTCGGGCTCGTCACGACATCGGCGATCAGATGCGGGATACCATCGTAAATCGACAACTCGAGCATTTTTGGATCGACCATGAGCAACTTCAGCTCATTCGGCGTCGCACGACACAGCAGCGAACAAAGGAACGAGTTGAGGAATACGCTCTTGCCAGTCCCCGTCGAACCCGCCACCAGGAGATGCGGCATCTTCGCAAGATCGGACGTCACCGCATTGCCGAAAATATCCTTGCCCATCGCGACTGCGAGCGCGCCCTTGGTTTTTCGAAAACTATCCGATTCGAGTATTTCACGGAGATAGACAGTGTCTCGCTCCGAATTTGGAACCTCGATCCCGACAACAGATTTCCCGGGCAGCGGCGCGATGATCCGAATCGAGATTGCGCGCAGGGCCATCGCAAGATCGTCCGTCAATCCGACAATGCGATTGACCTTGATCCCGGCGGCCGGCTCATACTCGTACATTGTGATGACCGGACCGGGATGAACACGTACAACGCGACCCATCACGCCGAAGTCAGCCAACTTCTTTTCGAGAATTTTCGAGTTCATCAAGAGCGAGTCGCGATCGTAGGACCGTTCGCCGTCGGGTGGCGATGAAAAGATCGAGGAATCCGGCAATTCGAAGGGACCGCTCGCGCCCGAGTCGTTGAATCGGAACGCTTCTTGTTCCGGCTTTCGAGTACTTCGACGCTCCTCGTCGTGATCGACGATGTCGGGCTCTTCACCGCTTCGGAGCTTGCGAGCAACAGGTGGCCGCGTGGACGCAAATTTTTCGATCTCAGCGACGGATGTCTCGTCTTCCTCGGCCTCGTTGGCGTCGTCTGCGAATGAGCACTCGGGCTCACGCAGTTCCTGCAATCGCGTGCGACGCGCACGACGCGCTCGCCAGACGCCAATCGAGGTCACGGAGTCGCGAAGCTGACGAAGGCCACTCGCAACCTGCCCCCCCGCCGCCACCGCAAGCAGAACGAAACGCTCGCCAAGCACCCGCAGTTGGCCCAACAGCCAATTTGCGCTCCAAAGCGTCCAGCCAGCGGTCCAAGCCCCGCCACGCCCAATCGCGCCCAGCGTGGTTCCGGTTGAAATCCCGGTCAACGAGAGAACCCCGAGTGCCAGAAGAAACGAATTCAGCACGAGCGCGCCGGCGCTACCAAAAAACAACGTTTGCAAGCGCGACCATTCTCCTCCCAGCCAGCCCGGCTCGACCCAGGGGACACTCTCGGGAGCGAGAATGAAAAGAAGAGGCGGCAGAACTGCGGCCGTCGGCACCAGCACGATCGCCCCAATCCAGAAGCGGGAGAACAGGCTTGGCATCGGCAGGCTCATGACGAGCCGCCCGCCGAGAAAAGCACAGGCAGCCACCAGCACTACAGCACCCGCACCGAGAGATCGAAGTAGAAGCCCCGCCAAGGTCGCACCGACAGGTCCAGCGCTGTTCGTGACGCCGACGAGCGCGCCGACCGGATCCTCTGGCGAAAAGGTCGCAAGCGAAAGCATTGCGAGAAGTGAGAGGCCGATCAGCACCAGTCCGATTATCTCGGATCCTGCGGCGATCAAGATCGTCTCTTCGCCGCCTTCCTCTGACGCACGGCGCGAGGAACGTGCGCCCGCGCGTCGCGCTCGTGACTTCGCTGCTGCCCTAGCCATTGCGGCCGTCCAATCGTGCTCGGGCAAGGCTCTCTCCGCGACCGCCTGTATGGTGACGGTCGAATCGAGGCGTGCGGCGAGTCAATATGCTGTCGAGTATGTACTGCGTCTGCATTCCCTCACCCCCCGGAGAGGAGAACCGCAGCAGGATACCGTGACCTCCCAGTCGCGCAAAGGGGCCGGCGAGTCCTCCCTTGACGCCTTTCGACCACGGCGGGACACTGTCTGCTGAATTTCTTCTCCCCCAACTTCTCAAAATGAGTCCCTTTGGAGCCCCCACCATGGCAGGTGTCAATAAAGCCATCCTTGTAGGAAATCTTGGTCGCGATCCAGAGCTTCGGACGACGCCGAACGGGCAATCAGTCGTCAACTTCACACTCGCAACGAGCGAGACTTGGACCGACAAGAGCGGTGAACGAGTCGAACGAACAGAGTGGCATCGGATCGTCGCATGGGGACGAACCGCAGAAATGTGCAACCAGTATCTATCGAAGGGACGCACAGTCTATATCGAGGGTCGAATTCAGACCCGAGAGTGGGAAGACAAAGACGGGAACAAGCGTTACACGACCGAGATCAACGCGAACACCGTGAACTTCATCGGACCACGCACGAGCGGCGGTAACGATTCGGGCGCAGGCTCTTCGGGAGATGGTGGACCGCGTGGTGGCAGCGACGGACCGCCGAGCGATGCTGAACCGCCGATGGAAGACGATATACCGTTCTAGTCGCAATTGAGTCGCAACAGGCGGATTCCTCGGAATCTCGAGTTGAAAGATCGGCGCAACATCGCGTCGGAGTCGGCCTCATCGGCATTGACCATGACCACGATTGCAGGATCGTGCTAGAGAGCACCTTCCGCGCGAAGCGAGCGGATGATCGCGTCGATCTTGATGCGATCAGCTACTGTTAGTTCGTCGAACTCGATCC
>JAQBEG010000781.1:0-8926 GCA_032123985.1 Deltaproteobacteria bacterium | reverse complement strand
GCTCCCATCGGGTAGTACTTGATAGCGATGACGAAAGTAGACTTTGAAGCCGCTTCAATATCGGCGACCGTCGTCGAATCGGTCAGGTAGAGCGTCATGAGAGGTTCGAAGTCGAGGCCGGCTGGCAGCGCAGCCAGGATTCGGTTCCGATAGTGCTCCGCCAGCTGAACCGTCGTCACCGGGGAAGCGAGATTCGGCATCACGATCGCGCGTCGAAAGCGGCGCGCCGTATAGGGAAGAACCCGCGCGAGCAGATCGCCATCGCGTAGATGGAGATGCCAATCATCGGGTCGAGTCATCTCGATCAGCGTCAACGCGGCTCCCGCTCACGTCGAAACTCGCGACGTGGCGGTTCAGCATAACCGGCGATCGACGTCGATTCAGCCCTCGGCGTACGCCTCCTTAGAGGGAACCAGAGAATTGGGGCGCGCGTCTCAGCGGGGTGAAGCGGGACCGGGGCCCGAGTCGGGCTCGCTCACGGAGACCAGAGCGAGACTGAAAGCCTGAGTCGCCTCGCCCCCATCTCCGTCGCGAACGACGATCTCGACATCGTGACGTCCGGCCTGATCGGAACCGGGTCGCCATGTCACCTCGCCACTCCGCTCGCCGATCTGCATCCCACGCGGCGACTTACGAAGGGAGAAGCGAAGATTCCCTTTACCGCCCGTGTCTTCGACACTCACCAGATACCTGAAGAACCCGGTCGCGTCGGGTCGAGGCGGCACGGATACGATGCTCGGCAGAATATTACCGATCTCGACCTTCCTACTCCGAACGGACCCGCTCCAGACCTGGCCGTCGAAAACGCGCGCGCTCACTGAGATCCGGTCTCCCCTCTTCAAGCTGTCTGTCGGATAGAACTCGTCCTCGATTTCCGTCCTTACTCCGTTGACGAACCAGCGGTATTCGATTTCGAGGCTGTCGCCATCAGGATCTTCCGCGAGCACCGCTGCACGCCAGGTGGCCCTGTCTGAACCCACGACCTCATTCGTTCCCGAAGGCTCCATCGAAAGAATCTGAATATGAGGCCGTCGGTTCTGAACGACGCTGACCACGCCACGGGCCTTGCCTGAATCGACACGATCGACGTCACCGACCCCACCGCCCTCGGCCGGACTCTGTTCGAAGACCGAGAGGACGGGCCTCGGCGCCGCCTCGGGCTCGTCCGAGCCCGAGCAAGCGGCCAGCAGGAGACCCACGCCCAGCGAACACACCAATCGTCGTTGTATCCGGTTCACTGGTTCTGCTTCCAGTAGATGACCGAAGATCCCGATCCCGGTCGCGGCGGCGGATCAATGATGATCACCTGCCCCTTCGAAGTCTTCAGGTATATCTTGTCATCACTGGGATCCGGTGCAATCGAGATGCGAGGCGTACTCGCTAGACCAATCCCCGCATCCATGTAACGCTCTTCCATCGCCGTCGGCGGCGAGCCGGCAGTAAAGTACCCCTGGCCGCGCGCCAAGTTCACGGCATAGAGCCTCGATTCCCCACTGGCCGCGGCACACGGATCGGCATTGCCCGAATTGATCTCGAAACTAACGAAGATCAGATAGCCCGCGAACACGATCAATTCGCTCACGAACTTCTCGCCATCCTCTGCTGCGAAGAAGTAGCCCTGATCGGAGAGGTCATTGTCGTAGCTGATTACGGTGATATCCGTGAGATCGGTCTCGACATACGAATTTGTGAACGCGTAGGTACCCGTCGGGAAATAGTCCTTCACGACGTAGACACGATTATTCTCATCGTAGGCGGCCGCACCTTCGTATTCCAACTGTTCGCGCTCGCCAGATGCAAAGGAGAGCAAAAGCGTGTTGCGCGAGATGCTGGCCGCAGGCGGATAGAAAAAGCTCTTGTATCGCGTGTCTACCCCGTCGGAAGCCGAAGGACTCGTAAAGAAGATACCAGCGTCCCAATTGTCAATGATTCCGTCCGAACCGACGGAGTCCTGGCCGTGCGCTGAAATGTCCCACTTCCACATCTGACCACCGACGTCGCCGATGTAGACTACATCCGCAAATCCGTCGAAATCGGTATCCAAAACGGCCGGGCGGCTCGGCAGGGCATAGATCATCCTGGAATTCGTGACCGAGTCGTAGGCGACCTTGTCCAAAACCGTTCCCGTCGCGAGATCGACCATGTAGATCGCCTTGCTGCGCAGGGTCCAACCTGCGTCTGCGCTAGTCGCCGCGAAATCGGCATGATTGGGATCCGCGGTCGTCTCATAACCGCCACCGAAGATCGCGACCCAGCGCTCGCGACAATTACCGTCGCCATCATCGGCGCCGCACACGTCCCCGGCCGTGCCTTCTGCCACCCGTACGCGGGTAATGATCGGATCCGACCAGGCCTGGCCGAGGTCAGAATCCGTAAACTCCCAGAGAAATTTCGGGTAGGGGCCATGGGCATCCATCGACGAAACCGACGCGGGATCCGTCACGTCCAATGCCAGGTATCCCG
Source organism: Deltaproteobacteria bacterium (assembly GCA_032123985.1). Taxonomy (GTDB): domain Bacteria; phylum Myxococcota_A; class UBA9160; order UBA9160; family UBA4427; genus UBA4427. The sequence continues at coordinate 6,463 of JAQBEG010000781.1, read as the reverse complement.
CCCCGCCTTCGCGAAACCCTGTGACCGAGACCGTCGTCCACTCATCCGTCTGCCGCGTGTAATCGCCCGAGCCACTGCGCAACCAGACGTCGGCGACAACGGGCGAGCCGTCGACGAAATAGTAGGTTCGGGGATTGTTTCGCGGGACCAACTTGACGTCGTCCAGCAGCAGCCCAGGCACATAACCGAAGAGTTCGTCTCCCGTTCCCGGCGTATAGAACTTCGCAGCGAGCTCGACCGCGGGTGTCAGCGGATTATCACCCGTCGCCAGGCTCCCGGCGTCGAAGCCATGCAACATGCCGTCGTTCGCGCCCACGTAGAGCACGCGGTCGCGGCCAGCAAATGCGGCCCTGAAGAACTCGTAGTTCAACTCTCCGAGGAGTTGCGACGTCGGCGGGCCGACGATGATCGGGGTCGAGTGAAAGACGTCGCCCAGGACCTTGTCGCGCAGCTCGAGACTGTTGGCATCGCCATCCTGATCGAAGGCATCCTCCCCCCGCAGGTAGTTGATGACAGCGTCCTCTCCCTGCAGCTGCGTCGTCACGCCCGACGCGGGATTATTTGGGAAAAGTGAGACTTCAGCCAAGTTGATTCCGAGCGCGGCCCGCACAGTCGCGTTGTTCGTAAAGCTGGCCTGCACGTTCGACAACGTCGTGTAGAGCGTTCGGGAGGCATTGCTGCGAAGACGAAGACCGGCATCCCAATGCGGATTTGGCGGGTCATTGAACTCGTTGGTCCCGGGATCGACCGCGGGAAGACCGCCCGCATCCAGGATCTCGCCCGACGGTGAGATGTCATACGCCTCGATGTGTCCTTCCCAGAACGCGTCATCGTTGTCGGGCTCGAAATAGGCATTGTAAAACGACGATCCGAAGGCCGTTCGGCTCGTCGGCACGACCGCCGTCGAGTAGGAGGCCAACGAGTCGAACGCGGCCTCGGTCAACTCCTTGAGAGCCTGCGCAAAAGCCGCCGCTGAAGTCGGCGTTTTGTACTGACCGCCTCCATTGTCGGCCATACGCTGGAGATTGTCTCCGACGATATCAAAACCGATCACGTGCGTGACGACGTTCTGCTTGCCCGAGAGCGTCGTGTTGAAATCGCGATCGAACATGGCCTTCGTGATGTCATCACTCCATTCGACATTGTCGGTTCCAACGCTCAACATGGTCTCGGCGCCATTTTCCCCAATGCCAGCGTCCCCGTCATAATCTCCGATGGTGGCCCAATAGCCACCGACCGTGATGGCATCGCGGGTCGGAAGTCCGTCCGAGATCACGACCTGAAAATTCTCACGACACGAATAGTCGAAGGGATTGGTGACGGCAGGTTCACTCGTACGAGTGCCCCACGCATCAAGTGTCCCCCAGACCTCTCCCGCGGCGAAATAGCGCGCCACATCGAGCGTGGACGCACTGACAGGCGTGCCCACACCGGTGGTGGCATGCCCATTGATGGCATTGAGGACAGCCTGGGTATTTCCGGACCCGATAGGCTGTCCGAGAAGGCCCCCGCTACTGCGGAACGTGAAAAGACCGAAGCGTGCATTCTCCTCGTAGGTGGTCCCGCTGATCAGCGGATTGACCGTCGTAATCAAAGTATCGAGCGCGGCGATTGCGATGCTCTTCTTGGATCCCCCGCCACTGGACGGGGGATTTCGCATCGATCCAGAGCTATCGAGCACGATCATGATATTAGGCGCCACCGCCCCGCCGCCCGCGAAGAGATTGAGGTCGGACTGACCTGCCGCCACCGGCGAAGCCATGACGAGGGTCGCGATCGTCGCGACGAGAATGGACGAGAGGAGGTTTTGGATTCTGGGCATCAGTAGGCTCCCGAGTTGGGCTGAAGTGACCCCAGCTTGGCTTCGAGCTCCGCGACGCCATTATTCGAGGCCGAGGCGGTCACGTTGAGCAAGAAGAGCTCGTTGACGAATCCCCCTCCAACATTGATGGAATAACCCTCTGGTGGCGGGCCAATCCCGACGGGCGCGATCGGCTGAGCCGATGCATCGCTTCGGCTGCGACTTTCCACGAGCGTGGCGTCCGTGAGCGAATAGGTGAATGCGGTCAGGTCGCGCGGCAGTTGTAATCGCTGAAGAGAAAGCTGAATTCCCGAATCGGCGGCGTAGAGATTCTTGAGCGAAGTCCGCGAGCGCGCGCTCGACTGGGACTCCTCGCCGGAATATCCGATCAAATTCGAGACCACGGCACTAACGAGGAGTAGAACGACCATCGCGGTCACCAATGCGAAACCCGTATCGCCATGCCCGGATCTTGCTTCTGCTCGGAGTCGTTTCGAGTCCATCATCATCGCCTCTACTGAAGGTTCCGAAGCACAGTGTCTCCGGTATTCCTGCGCCGCTTGAAGTTATCCGCAGCACCTGCGACCCGATTGGCAACCGACGCGAATTGGCCGTTGAAGCCGGGATCACCGCGCGAATCGCGCGCGGTGAGTGAGATCCGAACGTTCTCGATCAGCGTGAAGTCCTCACCGGTCAAGTCGTCGATCGGAAATTCCGCGCCTTCGACGGTTCCGTTGTTGTCGATATCGACACCAAACTGGACCTGGAGATCCTCGATGTGATTCGAGAGGACCGTCGAGTTCCTCGTGATCGTTGTTCCGGTAACCTGGTAGACGAGAGCAGGAACCACGACATCGTTCGTCGCAGCCGAGAAGCCCGCGTTCGTCGAAGGCGTAAACTCGATCGTCGATCCGGATATACCCGTAATCACCGCGCAATGCGCGTCGAGTCCCGTTCCGATCAACAATCCCTCTCTGACCGTGAAGTCGTCGTCACCATCCGAGTCGATATCCATCGTCGTGGCGGACACCGTGACGCTCGAAGAGCCCCCGGTGAACGGCGTGGTGATGGTGGCACCCGTGAACTTCTGGTTCGCGGCCGCCAAAACACTATCGTCGATGACTGTCGAGTCGCTGACGCAGAGGATGTCGGAACCGTTCACTCCGCCATCGATGCTCGCGATCGACGCTAATGCGGGCACCATGAAGCCGCCAATTCGCAGATCAGAAAGGATCACGTCCCCAATCAGGCGCGCCTCCTGCTGGATCTCGATTCTGCGCTCGTGATCGAGAGCGGTCGTGTGTTGATGCGAAAAAGCGAGCAGGAGCTGCGAGGTCACGACCCCCATCACGACGACGGCGACCATCAGCTCAACCAGTGAGAAGCCCGCCCTATGTTCTGTCCGACGCTTGTTATTCAGCATTGCTAAAGCTCCGACTTGAAGGTCTCGAGCTGAACGTTTCTCGCCCCGCCCGTCGAGTTCGTCCAGCCCACTGTGACCAGGATTGTGTAGACGTCGGTTTCGGGCGTGTCGGGAGTGATGACCCAGCTCCGATTGAAGGCCATCGCCATGGCGTCGTTGGGATCGGGGTCGATCGGGTTGAGCGGATCATTCGGATAACCGGCGTCGGCTGCAATGACATCGAGCGAGGCCGTCGACATCTCCTGAAAGATCTCCAGCTGCTGTTGCGCCAATTGATGCGCGAGCATTCGTTCGCGTGACTGATCCGTAGAACGAAGAGCCGAGATCTGTGCCGCGGCGACTCCGAGCATCCCATATGCGAGAACGGCCAGCGCGATCATCACCTCGATCAGACTGACGCCTCGAACTCGCGACGAGCGGCGCCCTCGCGTGGACGGCGCGCTCCGATGAGAACTTAGTTTCCCCATTGAGCAACCCTTTCTTCCCATACACGAACCCGGCCATTCCCTAGAGGACGCAGAGCAAATCCGAATTGCTTGTTGCCGTTGTTCAGGTAGATACCGCCGGCGCCCGAGCCGAGAGGGCCAATCGCGCAGGCGGCGTCGAAGGCACGTGCGCTTCCGTCTGGGCGAAAGAGCACCCAACTCGCGGGATCGCCATCGGGTTCGGTGAAGGTCGAGCCCGTTGCCAGCAGTCCACCGCCGCCGTCTTCCGGCATCTGGGCGACGCCAGCCATGACACCCCCAGTGACGAGCAACTGCGGTCCGAGCGACTTGGTAGATTCACCGACATCGATCCGACAGTTCTGATTGACAGACCCTGGAACACCATCGTTGAGCACCACCACGACGGCGGGATTCCTATTGAAGTTCGGCAGCGCGTTGCCTGACGCATCGGTGCCGACAAAGACGACGTGTATCTGTCCGGTTCGAATCGTCTCGGAGCGCGCATAGCTGAATGCTCCTGCGAGCTCACGAACCGATGTTTTGAGCCTTGCGTCGTCGTTTACGCCCAGGAGTGTCGGAACGGCCACCGCCGCCATGATCCCGATGATGCCGACCACGACCATCAGTTCGATCAGCGTGAAACCGGAGCGCGCACGCGAGCTCTGCCTTCCCACTGATTTCATTGCAGCATTCATCCCGATCCTCCAATGCCAGACCTCGCCTCCGCCATCGAGTGTCGGAAACGCAAGCCCCGTGCCATCGGAGTCTGTTCCGGCAAGCGCCCGAATTAGTTGAGCATTCGCAATTCTCAACGTTGCCGATCGCAGAACCGTGTACCGCAATTTTGTGCGCTCTATGAAGCAGCGTGCGGGTTTTGTTGCGTGTCTATGAACACTGGGCTAATCGGCAGTGGACCACCGACGGTGGAGGGAGTCTTTTCGAGAACCAGTCGAGTGACTGATTTCGGGAGGACAGATCGGAGAGTTCGCCACGTTTCACTTCCGAAGTGAAAGTGGCAACGCTTACGATCTGCGGGAAGCCGGTTTAAATCCGGCGCGAGCCCGTCGCTGTAACCGGGGACGATCTACGCATTGAAGCCACTGGCCCTTCTGGGCTGGGAAGGCGCGAAGCATCGGCTGATCCGGAAGCCAGAAGACCGACCCTCTAGCGGCGCTATGACTCTCGGAAGCAGAGGGCTTAGGGCAAGACGGATGAGTTCGACACGCAGGGCGTGATTCGAATGCTCCGCCGATCCCGCATGTCCTCAATCAGCAAATGGCCGCTCGAGTCTATGCCGCAATCCGTCCTCTACGGGTCCGACCCTGCGTCGGACCACACGAGCACTCGGACACGGCGCTCGAGAGGATCTGAAATGTTGAATCGACGATCGATCGGCCGCCGATGGCGTTCCGCTACCCGCTGGATATCGAAGCCGCTAACAGCCCTTTTTTCTTGCCTCATCGGCCTCACAAGTTTTGCTCTGCCCTCTACAGTTGACGCCCTCACGGCCACATTCGACGATCTGGGCCTCGGAGCCGAGTCCTTCCTCGATGGCTCAACCCTCGCGGGCGGCTACTCGAGTGGGGGGATCTTCTTCGAGAATGACTACAACGCGTCCTTCGAGAGCTTCACAGGCTTTGCCGCATCGACGACGACGGACACCACGACGCCGGACTTTGGTAACCAGTTCAGCAACATCACAGGCTCGGGCGCTGGCGGTAGTGCGGGATACGGTCTGGCATTCCTGAATGCTCGAATCGTCCTGCCCACACCACAAATCATACTCGGCGCGGAATTCACGAACACGACCTATGCCGGGCTCTCAATGATGAACGGCGATGCCTTCGCCAAGCAGTTCGGGGGCCTAACGGGTGACGATCCGGATTTTTTCCGGCTCTTCATCGAGGGAATCGATGGCGGCGGTGCGTCGACGGGGATCGTCGAATTCTTACTCGCCGACTATCGCTTCAGCGACAACAGTCTCGACTTCGTGTTGGACCAATTCGTCTTTCAAGACCTGACGTCCCTTGGCTTCGTCAAGGAACTCCAGTTCAGCTTCGAGTCGAGTGACATCGGTGCCTTTGGACCCAATACGCCGCTCTATTTTGCAATCGACAATTTGACGACCATTCCCGAACCAGGAACCGCGATTCTCCTCGGCGTCGGTCTCGCATGGATGGCGAGCCGACGACGCGAACAGAGATGAGGAAGGAGGGTTCCGTGACTCAGCATATTCGGCGTTTCCTGCTGGCTTCCTCGCTGGCGATCGCGGTCCTTTCGAGCAGCGGTGCTGCTGCGGGTCCGTTCAATGACCCCGGCTACGATCCGATCCTGATGGTGACCTGGGCTACGGAGGTTCATGAAGCCTTGCCCGGACCCGTCGATATCGCCATGCCCGAATTGGGGCTCGCCAACTTCGGAGTTCCGCAGAACGCGGTCGGGCCGCCCAATGGGAACAGCTCGAGTGTCTACTCACTCGGAGATGGGGGATCGATCACGCTCTACTTCGAGAGCGGGATAACCGACGGGGAAGGCGACGATTTCGCGGTGTATGAGAATGGATTTTGGGGGCCAGGCGGACTCTTCGCCGAGTTCGCCTTCGTCGACGTCTCTAGCAACGGTCTGAACTACGCCAGTTTCGACGTGACGACTCTTCGTGCCACGGCGGTCCCCCCCTTCGGCGCGGTCGACCCGAGCAACTACGAGAATTTCGCGGGAGACCAGCCACTGGATCTAGGCACTGGATTCGATCTGGCGGAGCTCGCAAGTCATCCCCTGGTCGTCGCCGAACTC
>JAQBEG010000780.1:0-4003 GCA_032123985.1 Deltaproteobacteria bacterium | reverse complement strand
GCGTCCTTCACGAGCGTCGCCGGCGAGTAGAAGCCCATGGGTTGGGCCTCGAGCAGGCCCACCAGGAACGCCGCGGGGTGGTGGGCCTTCAAGTAGGCCGAGGCGTAGGCGATCAGGGCGAACGAAGCGGAATGGGACTCGGGGAAACCGTAGAGTGCAAAAGAAGTAATGTGAAGGACGATCTGATCCTCGGCTTCTTTCGAGAAGCCCTGGGCTCGCATGCCGCTCCGCAAGCGCTCTTCGATCCTGATCATTCGTTCGGTCGATCGTTTGAAGCCCATGGCACGGCGGAGTTCTTCGGCTTCGCCGCCACTGAAGCCCGCAGCGGTCATCGCGATCCGCAAGAGCTGTTCCTGAAAGATCGGGACACCGAGCGTTCGCTCGAGGATCGGGCGAAGCGTTTCATGGGGATAGACGACGGGTTCGCGGCCGGCTCGGCGATTGATGTAGGGATGGACCATTTTGCCGACGATCGGACCCGGTCGGATGATCGCAATCTCGACTACGAGATCATAGAAAGTCCTGGGTTTCAGCCGTGGGAGTGTCGCCATTTGTGCGCGACTCTCGATCTGGAAGACGCCGATCGTGTCGGCTCGGCGCATCATGGCATAGGTCTTGGGATCGTCGGGAGGGAGCTTTGCCAGGTCGATCTCCTGACCTTCATGGAGATGGATCAAGGGGATTGTTTCTTCGAGGGCGGAGAGCATGCCGAGGCCTAATAGGTCGATTTTGATGATGCCGAGGTCTGCGCAGTCGTCCTTGTCCCATTGCACGATGCGCCGGTCGATCATCGTTGCGGGTTCGATGGGCACGACTTCGTCGAGACGCCCCGCGGCGATCACGATTCCGCCGCTGTGTTGACCGAGATGTCGCGGGAGTCCCTGGACTGCGCCGATCAGGTCAGTCCAATGTTCAACGTCTTTGGACTCGGGGTCGAGTCGGGCTTCAGCTAGGCGCTGTCTGAGTTCGTGTTTGGCTTCGGTGCGCGCGCCCCGTTCCGAAGCGCCGCTTCTGGGCGGAGCTGGAAAATCGAGGCGTCCGACGAGTTTGGATAGGCGGCCGATGACTTCCGGGTCCATGCCGAGGACCTTGCCCATCTCACGCACGGCCATTTTGGTCCGGTAGGTGATGACGTTCGCGGTCATGGCCGAGCCCGAATGGCCGTATTTCGAAAAGACGTATTGGATGACTTTTTCGCGCTGCGAGCCCGAGGGCAGATCGATGTCGATATCGGGCCATTCGCCGCGCTCCTCCGAGAGGAAGCGTTCGAAGAGGAGTTCCATTTGGATGGGATCGACGGCTGTGATTCCGAGTGCATAACAGACGGCGCTGTTGGCAGCGGATCCACGTCCCTGGCACAGAATTCTGTTCTTTCGTGCGTAACTGGAGATGTCCTCGACGATCAGGAAATATCCGGCAAGGTCGAGTTTTTCGATGATGCCGAGTTCATGGTCGAGTTGTTTTGGAACGCGCGGGTCGGGATGTTCGCCATAGCGCTCTCGTGCGCCGATTCGGACGAATTCGCGCAGACGGCTCATCTGGGTCTCGCCTTCCCGCAGCGGATACTCGGGAAAGCGATAGTCGAGGTTCTCGAGTGTGAACTCACAGCGTTCCGCGATGGCGCGGGTCGCGAGGATCCAATCCGGCCGATCGGCGAAGCGACGTACGATCTCTTCTCGGGAATGCAGATGCCCTTCGCCGTTAGGGGGCAGATGACGCCCCGCCGTATCGAGGGTCTTGCGTTCGCGTAGGCAAATGAGCGCATCGAGTAATCTTCGATCTCGGGGGGTGGCGCAGCGCACATCACCCGTGGCGACGACCTGTACGCCGCGAGACTCTGCCATGGTGGCCGCGTGCCGCCCGACGCGTTCGGTATGGCGGTCGAGGAGATGTGAGACATCCACCGAGAGCCGGTGGCCAAAGATCTGACTTGCTCGGTCGAGCAGGGCGGGATGGAGCCTTTCGTCGCCGCGCAGCAGTACACTCCAATGTCCGGCATGGGCCTGGAGTTCTTCCCAATGAACCCGGATGCGATCTCGAGCGCGTGGATCGCGTGCTTCGAGAGTCTTGTCACGACGGGAATGGGCGAGCGAGAGCAGGCGACACAAGCGTCGCCAACCCTCTGAGGATTCGGCTAGCAACAGCAGCCGGTTCGGGCGGGCGAATGGATCAGCACCGGCCAGCGCGAGAGGATCAGTTCTGAACTGTGGACCGTCGGAAAAATGAGTCGAGTCGACCGCGATCTCGGCACCGACCAGGCCGCGGATGCCCGCAGCCTTGGCTGCACGGTGAAAACGTGGCGCACCGTAGACGCCATCGCGATCGGCCATCGCGAGAGTCGGATATTCGAGTGCCGCAGCAGCCAGGGCGAGATCTTCAGGGTTGCTGCATGCCTCGAGAAAGGAAAAGGCGCTTCGAGCACGCAGTTCTACATAGTCTCGGGCGGTGACCATGTTGTATTTTCGCCTTATTTTCGCCTTTTATCAATCCTCTATTTGCTTCATTCTCTGCCCCTGAGCCACCCATGAATTCATCCCGAACCATCCTCATCATCGACGACGAACACCGACCGCTTCGGCTCAGCGTCGGCGTGCTCGGGCACGTCGACGACTCCACGTGGACCACCGCGACCGGACTGGGAGGCGTCTAGATGGCTTCGATCATTATCATCGGGGGCGGATTGGCGGGATTGGTCTGTGGTACCCGACTCCTCCGAGTCGGCCATGAAGTCGAGGTCATCGAAGCAGCGTCTGCAGTGGGCGGCCGGCTCAGGCCAATCGAGACTGAAAACGGGTCGATCATGCCAGCCGTGGGCGAGGTCGGTTGGGGCGACGCCAATCTGCGCGCGCTCGTTGCCGGGCTGGGACTCGAGTCCCCGCATCGGGGAAGAGCCAACCGCCCGCACGCACTGGTCCTGGGCGGCCGACTCCACCGGCCACCCGCGCTGCGACCGCTCGAGTTCCTCTTTCCCCGACTCTCGCCGCGAATGGATCGCCCCATCGATGCCGTCTTTCGAAGGCCACCTCGCTGGTCCGATCGGCAGATCGTCGTGCGCGCGCTGTGGGATTCGTTTCGACGGGCGAGTCCCGCCATTCCTCCTTCGGTCTGGGCTCTGGACGACGTTCCCTGGTCGCGCGCCTCGATCCGTGCCTTCGGAACTCGCTGGTGTACGACGCGGCTCGCTCCTGCCCTTCTGGCACGGACTGGAGTCGATCTCTCGGCCGAGTCTGCGGCGGTTGTCGTTCCGATGCTATGTCGGCTGCTTGCGGGTGCCGGACGCTCAGCCCCTCCGATCGGCGGGCTCGCCGGACTTGTCGATGCGCTCGCCGAGCCTCTGCGACTCCGCGTTGGCTGTCGTGTCCTCAATCTGGAGACCACGACGGACGGGGTTCGGATTCGCTATCAGGCGGGCGGGCGCGAGGGTGTGGCACTCGCGGATGGAGCCGTCATCGCATTGCCGCCCAGTGAGATCCTGCGTGTTTGTCCGAAGCTCACGCCGGTGGAGCGCGGCCATTTCGAGTCCATTCAGGCTCGGCGCTCGATCGTGATCCATCGACAGGTTCATCAAGAGGCCTGGCTCTTGCGCGGACTGGCGGGTGTAACGTTCGTTCCCGGCGAGTTGCCGGATATGCGGGATCTGCGAATCCTGGGTCCGCCCTCCGCACCCTATGCGTCGGAGCCGTTTTGGGTTCGAATTTCGCTCGAGCATGAATCTGTCGATCATCACTGGGATGATTCGGATGAGGCTTTGATCCACAAGGTCGATTCGACGTTCCGCGGTTCGCCGCTCGGTGCCTTGCCGGCGGGACCTTCCCGCGTCGAGCGTCTGGAGGAGCTCATTGCCGTGCAAGGGCGTGGCGCACTTGCGCGTCGTGAGCGTTTCGAGGGTCGTTCGCAGCGAACCCCGCGTCTTTCCTTCCCGACCGAAGCGTTGACGACACCCGACCTCGAAGGTCGGGTCACGGCCGGGATGCGTGCGGCGTCCGATGCCAAAGAGATGTTG
>JAQBEG010000779.1:0-3409 GCA_032123985.1 Deltaproteobacteria bacterium | reverse complement strand
TCCTGTTGGCGTGTTCAAGCGAGGCTGGCGATGGAGTCTGATCGCCTTCGTATTGCTGATCATCCCGACGATCCTTGCGTCGCGTCTGATTCCGCTTGAGTTCGAGGCGGCCTCACGGCTGATGCTGACCAGCAAGGCGATCCCCGACGCGTTCGTTGCCGATACGATCATCACGAGCGGTTCTGAGCAGTTCGAGGCGATTGAGAATCGGGTTTTGAGCCGAGAGAGTCTCAGGGAGATCGTAGAAATCAACAATGCCTTCGCGAAGGAGCGCGAGACTCGCACGATGGCTTCTGTCATCGATGGCTTTCGTAATGCCATTCAGATCGAGAAGAAACCGATCTATACCAGCAGGGGAACTGAATCATCCGTAGCGATCCGGGTGAGCCTCACTGGTCGAGAATCGCAACAAGTCGCCGATCTGGTCAATTCCATCACCGCAGACCTCATCAACGAATTCCTTGACTATCGCAGTGAGCATTCCCAGGTGGCGTCGGATTTCATGCGGAGGGAGTTCGAGAACGCGGATGAGAGTCTGCGCCAGCACCAGCGAACCCTGGCAATTTTTCGCGAGCGGTATCGCGGCTCTCTGCCCGAGGAGCAAGTCGCCACCGTCGGCAGACTCGAACGCCTCGAATCCCAGCGTAGGTCGATCATTCTGCTGATTAACGATGCAAGAGCGCAGCTCAGCACGTCCGGGGCGACGACTTCCCTGGAAGGCGGCACTCTTGTTGTGGCGTCGCCGCGAGAACGAATGCAGATCGAACTCAACCGTCTACTCGGCATCTACACCGAGGAGCACCCCCAGATTCAATCATTACGTCGTCGGATTGCAGCTCTCGAAGAGCCGAGCAGCAAAGGCCCGGAAGGCAGTTCAAGCCCGAGCTCCATGTCAGACGCTCGCACGCGCCTCGAATATGAGATCGCAGCTCGGCGATTGCGGTTGGACGAAATCGATGCGGAAGTAAAACGGCTCGAAAAGCAAGTCGCTCAAACCTCGGAGATTACGGAGGAATACCGCGCGCTCGAGCGCAAGGACGTGATGCTCCAAGAGGCCTACAACGATTTTCACCTAAAGCTCAAGAGCGCGGAGCTTTCCCGGAGCATGGAAACGGCGCAGCAGGGGACGCAACTGGTTCGACTCGAATCCGCCCGTCCACCGACCGGCCCGATCATTCCGCGAGTCGTTTTTACTGCCGCGGCCCTGATCGTGACGCTCGTGGGAAGCCTCTTTGTCGCAGTCGCCCGAGAGCTTCTCAATCCGGTCGTCATCGATTCGGCGCATCTCGAGAAGATCACATCACTACCGAGCCTGGGCTCCATTCCGCGCATCGCCGAATCGGCTTAGCCATCGCGCCACGTGTCCGACCGCGGCGAGAAGCGGGCGCGCGGGTCGATCGATCGTTTCGGAATCAGTTCGAGAAGTAGCGTCGAATCCGTGGCCCCAGCCAACTTGCGATTGGCACCGGGAGCCGAGTCCAGAGCTGAGAAAGCCGCTGCAAAGCCGGGCGGGGCGCCGCAGTCGCTTGGGGCAGACTCGACCCGTCTGAATCAAACCTACGCCAGTCGAGGGGCTCTTCGATTGCCCCCCAACCTTTCTTGAAACGATAGGTTCCAGCGTCGCGAGGCGAGCGACCGAAGTCGAATTCAGTGGCACCCGTCTCGATGGCCCACTTGATGGCTTCCCAGTAGATCTGATTGTTGGGACAGCGCTTGCGCTCTGAGCGGAGCGTCGAGGCCCAGGGGACTGTGACTCTGTTCCCGAATCGGATCGCGACGAGACCGCCTACCGGCCGATCGCCGTTCTGTGTCACGATGAGGCGTAGTCGGTCGCCAAAATGATGGGCTGCAAATCGAAAAAAGGCCTCCGCGTGCACCGGCGATCCGAGGTCTCGCATATTCACCCGGAAGGGCTCGTAGAAGGCGGCGAGCAATCCAGATCCATTGTCATCCATGAGTTCGAGACCCTCGCGTTCGGCCTTTCGGGTCTGGTTGCGCACATTGGCGCGAAACGCCTTCCATTGCGCCTCTGGGGTTTTTTCGAGTCGCAGAACGAGATTGACCCGGTCCATTTCGTCAGGCCGATCAGGCTGATTGTGGGCGGTCGAGACGCCGCGCAGATCGAGGCCGTCGAAGCGGTCGCTGGCAACGAGCTTCAGTGCGTGTTCGAGGAGTCGGTCCGCCGCCTCCCCATCCAAGGCGAGAATTCCCGATCCATCGAGGTAGGGCAGGGAAATCAGGCGTCTGCGTCCGCCTGGCCTTGATCGGAAAGAGACCAGGGGGAGAATCCCTCGGATCGAGCCGCGGTCGTCCCGGGCGTCTAGATAATGTGATGCGAGGCCGTAGGCGTCGCTCAATACCGAGGCCCAGGCAGAGGCATGTCCGAGGCGAACGTCGGGGTGCGACTCGGCAAATGCGTCCCACTCGCCACCCGGGCGTTTCACGTGTTCAATCCGCATCATGTTGGATCAACTGTATCGACGACCGACCTGAGCACTAAAGCCCCCACACCCGATTAAGCGGCTCGCCTATATCCTCATATCTTGTTGGTAGCCATGATAAAAATGTGTTTCATTCACGGTCTTCTCTTGGCTTTTCTTGACATTCGACATGAAACGTTCGCCGTCGGTCTAAAAAACATATATCGTTCCTGACGTTGCGTCTATTTTGGAACGATTCCCGCTGTTAGAGTGAGTCTGATAGCGCAGATGACGAGCGACCACGTCCGGAAATATTCCCAGTTACCCCAATGGCCAAATCGGGCACAACCTTATTGAACGCGCCTGCCGCGAAAGCATCCCTGCTCTAATTCTGACTCCTGAGGCTCCATGTACTATTTCCGAAACGTCTACGCCGCTCGCTCCATCTGCGCTGCTCTGCTGGATGCTGCCTGCTTACTATTCGCATTCACAATAAGCTGGTTTCTGATGAAGCCGCAACTGTCCGGAATCGCATACGCAGCGATCGCGGTCGGAAGCGCCGGATTGAACTGTGCAGTGCTTTTCTTCAATGACGCCTATCAACCGGCAACGATCGGGGATAGCCAGAAAACGACCACTTCGATTCTCCAGACTATGGGACTGGGACTGGCTGCGGCCATCGCCCTCTTCTTCGGAGCTACGGTCCCGGGTGACGTGGTTCCAACATTGGCATCGATTGCCGGGATCTTCTTTCCGTTGTTGTTCGTCGAGCGAATGGGGTTTCGACTGGCGCTCGGAATGAAGCGTTTTTCCGCAAAGGTGGTGGTGATCGGCGCGACCGATCTGGGTCTTCAGATCGCAGATCTCCTACACGTGCGCCGCAACAGTGGCATCCAATTCAGTGGATTCCTCAGTGACGATGTCGCCGTGCACGAGCACGGCGCCGTGATCGGAGATTTCCCGGTAATCGGCAAAGTCCACCAGCTCGA
>JAQBEG010000778.1:0-2566 GCA_032123985.1 Deltaproteobacteria bacterium | reverse complement strand
CTGATGTACTCCTCGACCGTTGCCGGGTTGATGCGTCCGTCGGGTTGGGGGAATCGGGTGATCTGAACGCCGTGGCGGGCGAGGGCGAGCCAAGGCGCGACGTTGGCTGCAAACTCCTCGTTGCCGACAAGGACTTCGTCGCCGGTCTTCCAGTCGAGACCCTCTGCGATCAGCGAAAGGCCCTCGGATGTGCTGTGGACGATCGACACATCGTCGGGGGCGCACCCGATGAGCTGGCTTCCGAGGTGGCGGCAGGAGAGCAGGTTGTTACGCCATTCGCGGTGTTTCTCGTGCCCGGTCTCCTCCTGCTCCGTGATGCGCGTGCGCATGGCCTCGGCCACGGAGGTGGGAAGCGGGCACACTGCGGCGTGATCGAGGTAGAGGACGTGTTCCCTGATGGGGAACTGAGGAAGCCACCTGCCGAGATCAAACGCCATGCAGCGATCATACCCCGCCCATTCCCGGGCAGCCGTCCCGGCTGCCCCACAATCGCTCCGGGACCGGGTTTCTTTTGGGGCACGCGTCTCGCGTGCCGGGTGGCCAGCAGAGAACGGCATCAATCCCCCAAATGCTTGGTGGCATATGAACGGCGTAGGCGGGTCGTTTACGGCCCGCCCGCGTGAGACTGAATCAGGCGTTTGTGGTGGCAGGCTTCACCACTCGAACGTACTGGTGAGGGTGCGATGGAAAATCCGAAATTCGAAATTCGAATTCCGAAATGGCTGAGCGCGTCGTCAGACGTTCGGCATCAGGTGAATGCGTTGGATCTGCAGCAGACCGACCTTGACCAGCGCATCGGGGTCGCGCAGCGCGAGGGGGATGAGATCGCTCTCGGGGATGCCCGACTCGACCATCGCCGGTCCTCGCAGCAGACCGTGACCACAGGCCCTCCCGGTGGGTTGAGCTCGATCACTCATCTTCCGCGCAAGCTCGACCAACACCTCCCAGTTCTCGGTCGGGAAGTTCGGCTGGCTTGACAGCGGGTACACCACGTAACCGACCCGGGTGCGCAGGTTCGCCGCGAGCAGGAGGTCTGAGTCGGCCGCCATAGCAAGAAAACGCTGACTGACGACGTACGTGTGCTCCGGGTCGAGGTCGCGCAGGATCGCCAGGTGCTCCTGGTCGGAAAGCCGCACCGGGATGTCGGAATCGCGGATGACATCGCGCAGGAGGGCCTGCACGTGATCGCTGATCTGCGAGCCGCCCTCCAGCGGCGCCGGAAACCAGTCGCCTTTGATCGGCTCGAGACGAACACAGTAGATACCGAGGCAGGTCCCCGGCGAACGATCGGGCGACCTCGAACTCGTGACCATCGCGCGCCGTTGCGCGAGGCGAAGCTCGTAAGGCAGAAATATCTTCAGGAAATCTCGGCCGGCGACGGGGCTTTCTGTTGGGTCGGCTGAGTGCTCGCTCATCGAACGATGTTCGCAGAACATCCCTCGCCAGTCAACGAGCGAAAGCGACTCAGGGCATATTTGCCCAGGGAGATAGCTGCCCTCGAAGGAGCAGGGGAGCAGGTCGGAATTTTGAATTTTGAATTTTGAATTCGCGCCCACCTACCCCCGGACTGAGCAGGGGAGTTGCTGACGGCCTGCGGCCGTCGCGACCCACCGCCGCGAGCGAGCGGGCGATAGGCTGGGCCCGACCCACCCACCCTTCCAGCCTTCGCCCGCAGATCGCTGCCGGCGGCGGGTTGGGGAGCAGGGGAGACGCGCCCCTCATCACAAAGAATGGATCCTGATCCGAAATTCAAAATTCAAAATTCAAAATTCAGAATCTGCGATGGTTCCCTTTCCCGCTGCCCGTCCTGAATCCGCCTCAGTTTTTCTTGCGGAGAACGTTCAGGGCCGAACCGGCCTTGAACCACTCCACCTGCTCGGCGTTGAGGCTGTGGGCGAGTTGGATCGACTCCGCAGACCCGTCGGCGTGGTGGATGTTCGCTGTGATCTGTTGACCGGGCGCGATGTCCGCAAGCCGCGTGAGCGATATCCGGTCGTCGACGTGGATCTTGTCGTAGTCGCTGGGCACGACGAAGTGCAGCGGCAGCATGCCCTGTTTCTTCAGATTGATCTCCGCGATGCGGGCGAAGGAGCGCGCAATCACTGCCATGCCCGCCATGTGACGAGGCTCCATCGCTGCATGCTCGCGGGATGACCCCTCACCGTAGTTTTCATCGGCGACGGCCACCCACCTGATTCCACGGTCCTTGTACGAACGCGCCAGCTTCGGCAGCGACACGACGTCACCGGTCTCGATGTCGATCCCGAAGCCGGGCTCTTCGGTGAAGGCGTTGACCGCGCCGAGGAAGAGGTTGTCCGAGATATTGTCGAGGTGGCCACGGAAACGAAGCCAGGGTCCGGCCTGCGAGATGTGATCGGTGGTGCACTTGCCGCGCGCCTTGAGGAGCACGGGCATCCGTTCATAGTCGTTGCCGTCCCAGGCGGCGAAGGGCTGCAACAGCTGCAGGCGTTCGGAGCCCTCCTTGACCTTGACATCGACAGAGGCACGGTCCCGGGGCGGGTCGAGGTAACCGTCAGCCTTGAAGATGAAGCCCTTCTCGGGCACT
>JAQBEG010000777.1:0-3346 GCA_032123985.1 Deltaproteobacteria bacterium | reverse complement strand
GCCAAAGTCGCTGCACCCGTGCTCGTGGACAACACTTTCGCCTCGCCCTATTTCCAGAGACCGCTCGAACTTGGCGCGACGCTCTCGCTTTCGAGTACGACGAAATACGTGAATGGGCATTCGGATTGTCTAGGTGGCGTGGTCGTTACCAACGACGAGTCGTGGCGGGACAAGATGATCTTTGCGCAGAAAGCCGTCGGCCTGAACCCGTCCCCCTTCGACACGTGGTTGATCGCACGAGGGGTTAAAACGCTGGCTCTGCGGATGCGGCAACACCATGACAATGCCCTGGAGGTTGCCTCTCGTCTCGAGCATTGCTCGTCGGCGTTATGGGTCCGACATCCCTTCTTGGCTTCACATCCACAATTCGAGATCGCGAAGCGGCAGATGAGTGGTGGATCGGGAATCGTGACGCTCGCGCTCGACGCGGATCTCGAGACGACCAAGACCTTCGTGTCGAGTCTCGAACTCTTTGCGCTGGCGGAGAGCCTTGGTGGCATCGAGTCGCTGATCGAGCATCCAGCGTCGATGACCCATGCGAGCATCCCTCGCTCCGAGCGCGAGAAGGTCGGAATCGTCGATGGTCTCGTGCGCCTTTCGGTCGGAGTCGAAAACGTCGAGGATCTTCTGGCGGATATCGGCCATGCGCTTTCGAAGGCAGGGCTGAAGTCTCTGAACTAGCATCGGTAATCAGTGGAGATGAGTATGCAAGAGCCTCTATGGAAATCTCGACCGGGAGAACCCTACCCGGCTACCGATGGCAGTCAGCCGATCAACGATTTCATCCATCTTTCCGAAGGCCTCTCGAATAGTTTTCTGATCACGACGGCCGACGGCCGCATCATCGTGAATGCTGGCCACTTTCATGAAGCGCCATATCACAAGGCGAACTACGACGCGATTACGGACGCGAAGACGCGTTATATCATCCTCACTCAGGGCCACGTCGACCATGTCGGCGGCGTGGATTATCTCCGTGACGAAGGCACGCAGGTCATCGCCCACGCAGGCAACGCGGAACATCAAAACTATGACAAGCTGCTCGCACGCTTCAGGGGCGCGCGTTCCGCCTTCGCGTTCAAGGACAAGGTTGGCGATGCCGTCAAACTTGCGATCAAGGAATTCGGTGAGCTGCCGGCGCAGGCTTGCCCCACGCCCGACATCACCTTCGAGGATCGATTCGAGTTCGAGCTCGGTGGACTGCGGGTCGAACTGATCGGTGTAAAGGGTGGCGAGACGAACGACTCGCTGATCATCTGGCTGCCGGATCACAAGATCTGCTTCAGCGGAAATCTATTCGGCTGCCTCTTTGGTCATTTCCCGAACCTCGTGACGATCCGCGGAGATCGATACCGCGACGCACGCACGGTTTCGGCTGCGATCGACGTCGTGATCGATCTCGAACCCGAACTACTGCTCGTGGGGCATCATCAACCCGTCGAAGGCTCGGAGCTGATTCAACAAGAGCTCATCCGGCTGCGCGGCGCGATCGGATACGTCCATGACGAGACTGTGAAGGGAATGAATGAGGGCAAGGATCTCCATCGGCTGATGCAAGAAATCGTGTTGCCGCCCGAACTCGATGTCGGCGAAGGGTACGGCAAGGTTTCCTGGAGCATCCAAGCGATCTGGGAGAACTACGCGGGTTGGTTTCATCACGAATCGACCACCGAGCTCTACTCCGTCCCGCAACGTGCAGTGCACTCCGATCTCATCGAGCTTGCAGGAGGTCCCGAGCAGATCGTGAACCGCGCGCGCGAAAAGCTCGCAGCGGAGCAGCCGGAGGCGGCGCTTCATCTACTCGACATCCTGCTATCGCAGCCCGAGCCACCGGATTCCGCTCTTGAGGTCGCCATCGATGCACACCGTTATCTCGAGACGAAGAGTGTGAACTTCTGGCTGACGGCCTGGCTCCGCAATCAAATCGAACGGCTGAGCGATCTGCGGACAAGTGTCTGAGGAGTCCTCAACGGCGTGGGAGGAGTCCTCAACGGCGTGGGGGGAGTCCTCAACGGCGTGGGAGGAGTGCTCAACGCCCGTCGCATGGAAAGGGTTTCGAAGATGACGGCGAAAATCGATTTCGACTTTGATGGCGCACAGGTTCTCGTTACGGGTGGTTCGAGCGGAATCGGGCTCGGGATCGCACGTGCTTTCGAGGCTTCCAATGCGCAGGTCGCGATCACGGGGCGACGCGCGGCCGCCGCCGACTACGATGTCGATCTTTCGAACCTCGACTATCGGCAAACAGAGATGACCGACAGTTCGAACCTTGATGCGCTGGCTTCGTCGTTTGATCGGATGGACATTCTCGTGAACAACGCCGGTGCGTCGCTGGCGGCGGAGGATGAATGGCGGCCTGAGATTTTCGAGCGGGCCGTGCGGATCGCGCTCTTTGGGTCTTTTCGTCTTGCCGTCGCGTTCAAGGAAAGGCTTGGCAAGAGTGAGATTGGCGGTGGGGGGAGCGTCCTCAATATGGCGAGCATGTCGGCCTATCGGGCCGTACCGATCGTGCCGGGATATGGCGCAGCGAAGGCGGGGATCGTTCAAATGACGAAGAACATGGGCGCGGCATGGGCCCTCGACAACGTGCGAGTGAATGCCGTGGCGCCGGGACTCATCGAGAGCAACATGACCGCGGCCATGGTAGGCACCCGTTTCGCCGATCCAGAGATCGACCGGACGCCGATGAAGCGCTGGGGCACGCCCGAGGATATTGCCCCCACCTATCTCTTTCTCGCCAGTCCCGCGGCGCGCTTCATCACGGGCCAGACGATCTGCGTAGATGGCGGCTCGTCGATCGCCTGATCCCCCACCTCGCTCGGCGCTCAATCCGATTGGGCGGACCAGCGAAGTCGCCAACTGCGAAGTTTACTGACGAGGGTTCGCGCGGTCTGAATCCGATCGTCGGGATCCTTCTCGATACATTGCATGCAGATATCTTGGAGCTGCTTGGGAATTTCACGATCCTTCGCAATCTCTGAAGGCGGCGGCGGCTTCACGTTCTTCGCCTGATCGAGCAGCTCGTGGACCTTGTCGCCAATGAACATTTCTCGGCCGGACAGGATTTCATAGAGTACGACACCGAGACTATAGATATCCGATCGGTGATCAAGCTCGGGTGATTCGTCGATCTGTTCCGGCGACATGTAGATGGCCGTACCTTGGAGTCGTCCTTGAGCCGTCAAGCCTGGATCGATGTCGGTGAGGAGCGGCTTGTCGGTGGGAATTTCCTCCGGCTCTTCGCTCCAGACTTTGGCCAACCCCCAGTCGAGCAGGAGCACTTCGCCAAAGGGTCCCATGAGAATGTTCGCGGGTTTGATGTCCCGGTGGACGACGCCGTGGTTAT
>JAQBEG010000776.1:0-6383 GCA_032123985.1 Deltaproteobacteria bacterium | reverse complement strand
ATGAACGTCAATTGCTCGCAGAGAACGTCGCCGATGGCACGCAGCTCGCCTTTGTAGCCGTAGCGCTCGCGAAGCAAGCGCGCCGACGAATACGCACGGCCATCCGAGAACACCGGAAAATCGAGCGCGACCAACGCGATTCGATCGAGATCATCGGCGATCGCCGCGGGCGATTCGTTCGACTGTAACCAGATGCCCAACTCTCCGTCGCGCGCGAGCAACGCGTCCTTCTCGGCTTCAAAGCGCGCGAGTGATACGAGCACACCGCCAGATTCCGGCAACACCGCTTCGTCTTCGACCTGCTCGAATCGATCCTCGATGATCGCGGCACCGTCGCCGCGCTTCTCAATTAGCACCGTACACGCCCTCCTTGAACGGCCCCTGCCCGACTCTGCGGTAGGTATCGATGAAGGCTTCGTCGCCCTCGCGAAGCTCGATGTAGATTGCGACGAGCTTATCGACGACATCGACAACCTGGTCAGCTGAGAAACCACGCCCGAGAATCTTGCCGAGCGACGCGTCCTCCGTAGCGGAGCCACCGAGCTGAATCTGGTAGTGCTCTTCGCCCTTGCGATCGACCCCCAGGATCCCGATATGGCCCACGTGATGATGTCCGCATGCGTTGATGCAGCCGGAGATCTTGATCTGCATCTTGCCGATTTCGTCCAGGCGGTTCTGATCTGCAAAGCGCTCGGTGAGCTGCGTTGCGATCGGAATCGACCGCGCATTCGCCAGGGCACAATAGTCGAGGCCCGGGCAGCAGATGATGTCCGAAAGCAGACCCACGTTGCCCGTCCCAAGGCCCGCGCCAACGAGCTTTTCATACAAGTCCGAAAGGCGATCTCGCTCGACGTGCGGCAACACCAGATTCTGTCCGTGCGTGACCCGGATCTCGCCAAAACTGAACTCATCTGCCAGGTCGGCCACAAGATCCATCTGTTCCGAAGTTGCGTCGCCCGGCGGAAGACCGATCGGTTTCAGCGAGATATTCGCGATCGCGTAGCCGGGTGCCTTGTGCGCAACAATGTTGTTGTGCACCCAACTCGCAAAGGCCGGATCGCTAGCTTCGCGCGCCTCGGTCTGGGCCGCGGCGGTATCGAGCGCCCGAAATTCAGGCGCCACAAAATGAGCCGCAATTCGATCCACTTCTTCCTTGGGCAGCTTGAGTGACGAGTCCTTGATCGAAGCCCACTCGTCCTCGACGAGCTTCGTAAATTCCTCGGCGCCAGTCTCGTGAACCGTCACCTTGATCCGCGCTTTGTACTTATTGTCACGGCGGCCGAGCATGTTGTAGGTGCGAAGGATCGCCTCCAAATAGGAAAGCAAGTGCTCCTTCGGCAAAAACTCCCTCACCAACTTTCCGATGAAGGGCGTGCGGCCCAGTCCCCCACCGACGATCACTTCGAAACCAACGTCGCCCGTAGCGTCTCGCTTCATGATCAGGCCGATGTCGTGAACTTTGACTGCGGCGCGATCGTTTTCGGAACCCGTAATCGCGATCTTGAACTTGCGAGGGAGATACGAAAACTCCGGGTGGAGCGTTGACCACTGCCGCACGATCTCACACCAGATTCGCGGATCCTCGATCTCGTCCTGGGCGGCACCCGCATATTGATCCGAGGTCGTGTTCCGGATGCAGTTGCCGCTCGTCTGGATTGCATGCATCTCGACTTCAGCGAGTTCCGCAAGAATATCAGGCGT
This sequence comes from Deltaproteobacteria bacterium, assembly GCA_032123985.1. Taxonomy (GTDB): domain Bacteria; phylum Myxococcota_A; class UBA9160; order UBA9160; family UBA4427; genus UBA4427. The sequence continues at coordinate 4,682 of JAQBEG010000776.1, read as the reverse complement.
CTCTTCCAGTTTCGGCCAGTTGTATTGGAGATTCTGCCTCGTCGTAAAATGCCCGTAGCCCTTGTCGTAGCGGCGCGCGATGTAAGCGAGCTTCCGCATCTGCCGTGAATCGAGCGTCCCATAGGGAATCGCGACGCGGAGCATATAGGCATGAAGCTGCAGATAGAGCCCATTCATGAGCCGCAACGGCCGGAACTGCTCTTCCGTGAGTTCGCCGGACATACGTCGCTGGACCTGGCGACGAAACTGGGCGACGCGATCCTTGACCAGTGCATGGTCGTATTCGTCATAGCGGTACATCGTTATGCCTCCGGGCCTTCGGCCTGTTTGCCGAGATCGAGTCGAACCGTCGGACCGAAGCAGCGAATTTCTTCGCGATATTTCGTCGGGCGAAGCTCGCTGCCCTCCTCCTCGACGTCGATGAGATAGGCATCGACGACTGACTGCGTTTTCGCCGCGTCGGCTTCCCCAATCGCGAGGAGCTCGACCGCGCGCTCGTCGCTGTCGGCGACTTCGGCTGCCGACAGCTGCAAGACCCAGTCAGCCGATCCCGCAATTGTCGCTTCCTTCAAAAACACGACGAGTCCGTCCGAAAGACGACTCGCGATCACCACCTGTGCCATAACGCCTAGATCCTTTCCCGATTTGCTGCTCTGCCGACCGCCGGCTCATCAGCCTCATCAGCCTCATCAGCCTCATAGGCGTCCGGCGACGACTCTGGGATAACGGGGACGAACGTTTCGGGTTCCATCCCGCGGCACCCAGCCGAGCAAAGGCGGCATCAAAACCAAAAAACTCTGCAAATCCAAGAGTTTGAATGTGGGGCGCGGCGCGCCCGGTAGCGTACTCAAACACGTGGGCCTTGGCAAAAAACTCCTGACCATATCGATCGGGATTCTAGAATGGCAAAAGCGGCGACAGCATGCGTCTCTCAGGCTCGGCCGCGAGAGCTTCGAATGACCGTCGACCTTGACGTGGCCGGCGCTCATCGGTAACTCGCGTGCGTGACGACTTCGATGACAACCACTCCAGCATTCGATTTGTCAGCCCGACTCGTGCTGGCCAGTGCTTCACCACGCCGATCGCAAATCCTCGTGGATGCAGGATTGCAATTCGACGTCCTGCCGTCGGGCATCGACGAGAAGATGCGCGCCGGAGAGACGCCGGCCGAACTTGCCGACAGACTGGCGCGTGAAAAGGCCGTCGACGTGGCCAACCGGCTCGACTCGATTCCGGCCGTCCTCGTCATCGGTGCCGACACGATCGTGGTCGTCGAGGAAGACGTCCTCGGCAAGCCTCGGGACGAGGCGCACGCAGTCGAATTGCTTTCGAAGTTGATGGGCACCACACATCGTGTCATGACCGGCATCGCCCTGGCCTGGAGCGACGGTCGCGAAGTCCTCTCGCAGGTCGTCACGAGCGAGGTCCAGATGCGATCGGCGACTCGGCAAGAACTCATTGACTACGTGGCGGTCGGCGAGTCACTGGACAAAGCCGGGGGCTACGCGCTCCAAGGAGCGGGCCGCCGATTCGTGGTTGCTGTCAAAGGAAGCTCGACGAACGTGATTGGATTGCCGATCGACGAGACCCTGGCCCTGATCGAGCGGGCGGGCGCCCTCGCAAAAACGTCGAGACGTTGATGCCGAATTCGACCACGAGCGGCGTAGAGGCGCCGAGCCCGGCTGTCATGGAGGAAGCGCGGCGCCGCTACGACGAGGTTAATGAGCGAATCTCGGAAGCTGCGGCGCGTGCGGGTCGATCCATCGACGAAATCACTCTCGTCGGCGTGGCCAAGCGACAACCACCCGAGCGTATTCTCGCCGCAATCGCTGCCGGCGTTCGCGTCCTGGGTCAGAGCTATATCCAGGAAGCGCGCCAGATCCGACCGATCATCGAAGCATCGCTCGCCGGTAATCCCGCGACCTCGGACATCAAACTCGAATGGCGCATGGTTGGGCGACTTCAACGCAACAAAGCCGGGCTGGCCGCGCGACTCTTCGATGCGGTCGAAACCGTCGATCGACCCGAACTCGTCAAAACCTTGTCGAATCGGGCGGAAGCGGAGGGACGCAGATTAAACGTGCTGATTCAGCTAAGCCTCTGCGGCGAGCCGCAGAAGGGTGGATGCGAAGAACAGGATCTGATTCCCCTGGCACGCCAGATCCTCGCTTCAGGAGGACTCAAACTTCGTGGACTGATGACGATTCCTGCCGCGAGCGAGGATCCCGAGGCAGCAAGGCCGGTCTTCCAACGGCTGCGTTCTCTCCGAGAAGTACTCGCGGAACTCGATCCGGCCCTCGTGTCCGCCGAACTCTCGATGGGCATGTCGAGGGATCTGGAGATCGCCGTCGAAGAGGGCGCTACGCTGGTGCGAGTGGGAACTGACTTGTTCGGCGATCGCATTGAAAATCCCTCCACCGACACGCTGGACGCAACGGCCTGAGCCGGTCCCAAAGCCAAACGAAGTACACATTTTCCGACGTCATGCCGCTGCGGTATGCACCCCAGAGAAACCGGAGTCGACGAGAGATGGCGAACGAAGCACTGGGACGAAGCCGAATCGGCTTCATTGGCTGCGGGGCGATGGCCCGCGCCCTCGCCGGCGGGCTGATCGAAGCCGGCGTCGCTCCCTCACAGATTCTCGCGGCCGATCCCTTCCCGGCCGCGCGCACGCAGTTCGACGAGACGATTGGCGCCAAATCGGTCGAGAGCAACGCGGAGGTAGTGTCCCAGGCCGATGTCGTCGTGCTCGCGGTCAAGCCAGACGCCGTGTCATCCGTTCTGGCTGGCCTCGATCCTGGGCACAGCGCGCGGCCTCTTTGGATTTCGATCGCGGCCGGGGTCCCGCTGTCCAAGCTGCAGAGCGCCCTGCCCGTCGGCGCGCGAGTCGTCCGCTCCATGCCAAATACCCCGGCTCTCGTCGGCGCTGGTGCGACCGCCTATTTCCCTGCTTCCACGGTCACCGAAGCGGACCTCATGCTGACCAAGGCCGTACTCGAGGCAACCGGTTGGTGCTGGCGCGCGCCCAACGAGGGCCTGCTCGACGCGGTGACGGGGCTTTCGGGGAGCGGACCGGCCTACGTCTTCTTGATTCTCGAGGCACTCTCGGACGCGGGTGTTCGCGAGGGCCTCCCTCGCGACGCGGCACAGGCGCTCGCCACCCGAACCGTGCTCGGCGCCGCCAAGCTCGCCCTCGAAACCGGAACCCATCCAGGCGTGCTCAAAGACCAGGTGACCTCTCCGGGCGGGACGACGATCGCGGGCCTCGAACAGCTCGAGGCTCACGGTGTCCGCGCGGCGATCTACGATGCCGTCCGCGCGGCCACCGAGCGTTCGAAGGCTCTTCGAGACAGCTGAGGCCGATCCTCGGGGACAACCAAACCCTCAAGTTTTTCAAGGTTCTGGCCGATTTCCTGCCGGGGGGAGAGAGTTTTCCCCCACGCAGAGGAGACCCTTACCCATGCGCATGACACCCCTGGACGTCCAGAGTCACAAGTTCGCCCACCGAATTCGAGGCTACGACCCCGAGGAAGTCGAGGCTTTCCTGCGAATCGTTGCTGAGGACTACGAAGGACTGGTTCTCGACACCGCGAGCCAGGCCGACCGGATCAGACGGCTCGAAGCTCGGCTCGAGCAGCTCGCGGCCCAGGAAGATTTGTTGAAAGAGACGCTCATCAGCGCCCAGGCGATGACTGAAGAACTCCGCCGGACGGCCGAACGAGAAGCGGAACTTCGGCTGGCCGAGGTCGAAGTGCGCGCCGAGAAGATTCTCGACGCCTCGCACCGTCGTGCGGCGCGCCTTGCGCAGGACATTCGGGAAATGAGGGTCCTCCGATCGCGACTCGCTGAATCCTTCCGGAGCGCGGCTGAAACCCACCTCTCGCTGCTCGAAACCCTCGAGACGGATCCCGAGCAGGATCCTCTGATCCAGGGCCTGGTCGAAGGCACGGTCGCCTATCTCCAGCGAGACCGCCGCGCCGCCAAACGCGAAATAAGCGCAGAGACGGCACCTCTCAGCCCCGCTGAGGGATCGACCAGCGGCTGAGTCGCCGCGCGAAAATCCCGCCTGAACCGGATCGGCCGTTGGCAGCCCTCTCTCGATGGGATATCAAAGGCCGCCGCCCCAGGGCCGCGCGAGGAAATCCAGGCGATGCCGACTTACGATTATCAGTGCCAAAAATGCCAATTCGAATTCGAACGTGAGCAACGAATCACGGAGGATCCGATCAAGCTCTGCCCCAAGTGCAAGAGCCGGCAGGCCAAGCGCCTGCTCTCCGCATCCAACTTCATCTTGAAGGGTGGAGGTTGGTACGCGGACGGCTACGGCAGCGCCGGAGCCAAGAAATCCGCCAGCGGGAGTGGCTCGGAAGATTCGAGCCCTTCCACGCCCAAAAGCGATTCGGCCACCACTACACCGTCGAAAGAAAAAGCCGCCCCGAGCAGCTCGCCGAGTGACAAAAAGGCCGCTGGCAAGGGCGGATCCGATAAGGCGGGTAAGAGCACCGCCGAATGAGCAACGCGGAACCGATCGAGACCATTGTCGTTGACGGCCTCGCTCTCGCGAATCAGTTACGCGACGAAATGGCGGCGGAAATTCAAGAGATCACGCAGGCTGGGCACCGAGCGCCGCAGCTGACCGTGGTCCTCGTCGGCGACGATCCGGCCAGCCGCTCCTACATCAA
>JAQBEG010000775.1:0-5738 GCA_032123985.1 Deltaproteobacteria bacterium | reverse complement strand
ACTCGCCGTCATAGATGGCCCGATTCTGATCGAACGCTGACTCGTTGAATACGGTTTCACCCTGCTCACGAAGCGCCCGCCAGGCTTTCTCGTTCTGCGCCATCAGGGGAGTAAACGTATTCATGATCACATCGAGCAGCGGATTCACCGCCGCGGACAGGTAGAGACTGCCGCGGCCGCCCACGTGTTTACCGTCACGGATATCCTCGAGCCACTGCCGCGTACGCGGCGCTCGCTCGCAGAGTTCCCGCTCCGTGCTGGGGTCGATCAAATTCATGCTCAATTGACCATAGGCACTCGCGTCAGCAATGCTGAACCGGTCTCCGAGAATAAAGGGTTGTGCCGCCAACAACGATTCCATCGCGGCGAGGTAGGCACACCACGACTGATAGAGAAGATCGTGCGTTGGCGGAAAGCCATGACGAGAAGGCGGAACACGCGCGATTTCGACGTCGGCCGCGTAGCCTTCGGGCGCGACACTGAACAGGTAGGGACATCGCCGGACCTGGCGGCGGGGAAGGTGCTTACGTACGAGCCTCGCCAGAAGAGGAGTGACCAGACGCGACATCTCTGCCGCAGTGCGCTCCCCCATCGCAGTGTCGGTCGCCGAATCGACCCAGCGCATATGATGAACCATATAGAGGCCGTATTCATCGAAGGCTTCATCGATCAGTTGGGCAATGAAGCGCAGTTGCGGTTCGGTTGGAAACAACTGGATTTGGGGACGACTCGCTCGATCATCCAGCCATAGCCCCATTCCACTGGAGTCGTAGTGAAATCGACTGCCCTCGTCGCTGAAGAACGGGACGCCCGGATATTCGTCCAACGCCGAATCCATTTTCGGGTAGCGCAGAACGCGATGGCTACGGATCGCGCCCTGCAGCCGCATGAAGATCCGCCAGTTTTCGACAAAACCGCCCTGTCCCGGAAAACGCCGGAACGGTTGTTCATGGAAGCGCAGCATGGCTTCGAGCTTGAGTAGAAAGGGAGAGGCCTCGACGCCCCATATGATCGCGGTCGACATCGAGAATTACGGTATGCGTTTGAGCGCATGGGTGAAAGTCCATTCGAGGCCGGTCTCGTCGAAGCCGATTCAAGGGCGACACCCGATGTTCCGATGGGTTGCCCAGGAACCAGCAACTCGCACGCAAGGCGCCAGCGGCGCCAAGGAGACACTGCGCATGGCGGACTACGAATCGATTCGACAGCACTGGAGTCATGTCGGCCTCTCGAACCGATCGGCTGGGGATGCCGACATGGCGGACGCCACAGCGTGCGAAACTTCCCCTACCAACGGAACCTTCATCTCGTCCGGGGCGATTTTCGAAGGCCGTCTCTCATTAAAGGGGGACTTTTATATCGATACGGAGTTTCGGGGGAAACTCGAAACCGACGGAACGATCACGATCGGTCCCAAGGGTTCGGTCGTGGGGAGCATCCGTGGTCGTGAGGTCGTGATCCATGGCGCCGTCGTGGGCAATGTGACCGCTCCGCGCCAGCTGATCGTCGAAGCAACTGGAAAGCTTCACGGGAACATCGAGACCGCGTGCCTCGAGATCCAGAAGCATGCGTTCTTTCAGGGCACCACTTCGATGACCCTGCCACAGGCAAGCCGCCGGAACGCGTCGCCGGTCGTACCCAACACGGACTCGCTTCACGCCCCAATCTAGATCCGCGTCTCGGTGTGCGGACTTCGATGAGGCGTAGAACCCGGACCTACAAAATGGGTGTCGTCGCGTAACCGCCCGCGCGTCGAACTCGAAGTGACGCCAGCTCGATCAGTCCTAGACCCAACAGGATCGCAGAGGTGGGCTCGGGTACCAGGACCAGATTGGCGTGCGGCGTGCCGGGCGTTGCCGTCGTCTGCACCTGCCATGTGTCGGTACCGAGATACTCGAGACTATCGCCCTGAACGAGGCTGCTGTCGTCGACCGCCGTTGCAGCGGTACCCTGTTCGTCGGTGAAGAGCACCGGGAATCCGTCGCCTCCGTAAACAACGATATGCATCACCGTCGAAGTCGAGATCTCGACGAGCGCTAGAGCATCCTCGAAAAGGGGATGCCCACCGTCGCCAAGATTTGGATTGAAGTCGAAGATCTGATTGTAGATGGGGCTGCTGTTATTTCCATCGCTGGTCGGTCCGCCAATCACGAAAGTGGAATTCGGATTCAGGAATCCGGTCAGCGTGATCGAGTTAGCCAGACTGTTCCGTCCCCATTCCAGCTGATAATCCGAGAGGTCGACGATCGAGGTAGTTTCGTTGTTGATTTCAACCCACTGTCGCACATTACCTCCACCTCCACCTGATGCTGCCGCGTACATGATCTCGCTAATGACGAGATCCGAGATCGGCGTCGACGACGCAGATCCTGCGGCGAGGAGTAGAAGGGAGACGGTGCATAACGCGAGCGCCCACCTGCGAAGCGGGGCGTGACGATACGGTTGGCGCAAAACGAATAATGAAGTCGGAAGCATCTCGAGAATCTCCTCGGTTTCCCGCTAGTGAGATCCTTATCGGCAGTTCCGGGCAATCGCCGTACCGTTGCGCATGTACAAAGTCGTCCGATCGCCCTGCGAGTGTTCGTTTACAGAGATTTTCATGCGAAGCTGCACGTGCAGATTGCCGGCAACTCGGCGGCAGCCGGCAAATCATTCGCAATTGCCTCGGAAAATCGAGGGGTGGGCCTACTCTGCGATGAAATCCAGAGGGCTCAGTGCGGTCGCCACGACTCCGCTTGCATGAGTCGGACCAGACTATGGAGCATCCGCAATTCGTTGTCCTTGGGTCGCGCTCGCGCAATGAGTCGGCGCAGCTTCACATGGACTCTCTCCGGATTGATCGACCCGTAGTAGTCTCGTTCCTCTAGCGTCCGCTCCAGATGTTGATAGAAGAAATCGAGCTCGTCATGGCTTGGGTACGATGAGCCATCGGATGCTGCGGAGGATTCAGTTTCCTCTGCGGCCATGAAAATTTCGTAACAAACGAGCTGAACCGCAGCCGCCAGGTTGAGAGATGTGAGATCGGGGCTTGTGGGGATTCTGAGTTGATAGGAGCAAGCATCGAGAGAATGATTGGAGAGCCCGTGCTGCTCCGATCCGAATAGTACGGCTACCGGATCGCCCGCCGCGGCCTCCCGCGCGATTCGAACGCCCGCCTTTCGGGCGTCCAAGCTCGGAAGCGGGAGTTCCCGAACTCGGCCCGATCCGCCGACGACGAGCTTGCAACCCGAAACGGCAGTCTGCAAATCGTCGGTGACGACGGCCCGGCCCAGAACGTCGATCGCGCTCACCGCACGGTCGTCGGCCTCCTTGGAGGGGAAATCGTTAGGTCGCACCAAATAGAGACTCTCGAGACCCATCGTCTTCATCGCGCGCGCGGCGGCGCCGATATTGCCAGGATGACTCGGTTCGACGAGCACGATTCTGACATTGGAAAGACTCATTTCTTGATCCATCCGGCCTTCTGCCGCCTACCACCGCGTGGGTTGATAGTCCTTGAGGAACTGGCCCCAACAATGGACGCCCGTATTGAATCCATCGAAAATCGGACTGATCACGCGAGCGGCACCGTCGATCGAATCGAGGGGCGGAGCGAAGCGCTGATCGAACTCCTTGTTCACGGCCTGTGCGAAGGGGTCCTCGTCGGTCACCCAGCCTGTATCGACGCTGTTCATGTGAATTCCGTCCTGAACGAAGTCCGCCGCAGAAGTGCGCGTCATCATGTTCAACGCGGCTTTGGCCATGTTGGTATGCGGATGGCGAGCGGTTTTGAAAGTTCGATAGAACTGGCCCTCCATCGCAGAGACGTTCACGACATGCTTGTCCCGCGATGGCACACGAAGCATGAGGGGCTTGAGCCGACCGGTCAGAACAAAAGGAGCAATCGAGTTGACGAGTTGAACCTCGAGAAGCTCGAGGGTAGAAACCTCAGCGAGATTCATCCTCCACGAGTTCTTCTTGCGCAGATCGAGCTGCTGGCCTTCGCCGTCGAGCATCCCCGTCGGAAAGAGGTGGGCTTGGTCACCCTCCGAGAGTAGATCGAGCTGATTCAGCGTGGCGGCATGGGCAAGCCCGGGCATCGCCGCGTTCACCAGGCCTCCCGACGCCACAAGCGTACTGGCGTCAGGGCTTTCCTGTTGCCCTCGAAGAAGCCCTACATGGCCTTCTACGAGAGCCCTAGCGTCCGGACCGAGCTGATCCAGACGCTCATCGGCAAGAAGATGCGTGTAGTAGGCGGGCGGGCGCCGAACGGTCTGACACGCGTTGTGAATCAAAAAGTCGAGTGTGGGCAATGTGTCGTTCAAATGATCGGCCAGAGCCTCGACGCTCGGGGTATGTCGGAGGTCGAGCCCAAAGATCGAGAGACGCTTCTCCCAGGCCGCAAAATCCTGGAGCTGACTAAAGCGGCGTGCCGCGTCGCCGGGAAACCGCGTCGTCACGACAACGGAAGCCCCCGCGCGCAAGAGCATGACGGCGGCTTCGAATCCGATCTTCACCCGCGCACCGGTGACGAGCGCGCTTCGCCCGGCAAGGTCCGCCGTCTGCATTCGCTTCGCCCAATTGAAGTCGGCGCATTTCGGACACAACGTGTCGTAGTGGTGGTGTAAGTCGAAATAGTCGACTTTGCAGATATAGCAATTCTGCGGCTCATGAAGGCGCGCTCCGGATTCGTTTCGCCCGGCCGCCTTCTTCCCTTGTTTCGCCGTTGCCGTCTCGGGGAGGGCGCGCGGCGCCGCCTGCTTTTCGAGAAGCGCTCGCGAATCGGAAGAAATTGCCGCGTGAGCCGGTGGAACTGAGAAGCGAAGAGAACGCTTCGTCGACCGATTCGTGGTCGCGTCGAGCGCGGCATCATCGTGAGTTCGTATCTGCTCGCGCAGATCTCGCTTTCTGCGGACAATCAGAGCTCGTCGATCACTGCGATCGGGAAACGCGATTCGGCCAGCTGCCTCTCGGAGCCTGCGAAGCGTCTCCGCGTCGAGTTCGGCAAGCAGTCCATGATTTTCGCTCAACGTCTCGAGCCAGGCCAGGGCGGCTTCGGGATCAGCCGGAGCCGGGCTCGACGCCTCGTCGACGTGGTTCTCGGTCGTATTTTTCCTGGAAAGGCTTTTCATCTGGTCGGAGAATCTAGCACCTCTCGCTCCGGGTCGAAAAATCGCCGCGATTCCGGTCGCGACTAGCACTGAATCGATCACCCGCCACGCCAATTTTTCGCAGCCAGCCCCCGGCCCTATGGCGGGAAGCCCACTCAGACCCAGGTCTTCCGGTGTCGTTCCGCCTGGATATCGGTCGATCTTCCGGTCAGAAAACGTTTCATACGCTTTCTGAAAAGCTTGAGGGGTCGAACATCCTCATAAACCAGGATAAAGACCTTGCGCATCACCCCTTCTGGAGCATTGATGGTCCTGACGCCGTGCCAGGAATTGCCTCTGCGGCCAAAAATGATGCTGTGATTGTCCATCGTTTCGGCGACCCATTCCTGATCAAAGTCGTCGAAGGCTGGCGCCGAATCGCTCGAGAACCGGCCGTGGTCGTCGAGAATCACCGTTTGACCGCCCCAGCCAGACTCCCATTCGTCACGGGTATTCATATAGAAGATCTGTGAGCCGAGCTTTACCTGGGAATCGCAGTGCGGCGACACATCACAGCCGGTGGGGGTGTAGTGCCAATGCATGCGCAGACTGATGTGTTTCGTGCCCATCAACTCGCTCGCGAATTGCCGGTATTCCGGACTGAGCAGC
>JAQBEG010000774.1:0-2766 GCA_032123985.1 Deltaproteobacteria bacterium | reverse complement strand
TCGGTGGGATGGCCGATCTCGGTTCGGGAGCGTTTTTTCGCCCGCAATGCCGGACACTTGCCGGAGGTCGAGTACGGGCCCTTCGACCCGGATCCAACCCTGCGCACGCTCGACCGCGCGCGCGAGGGGATCCGCGACTCGGGTGCCGTCGACGACATGCTGAGACGCCAGGCTCACACGGTCGAGCACAGCGCGCGCATGCTCGCCGCGATCGCAACCCCGCAGTTCAGCGTCCACTCGCGAGAGGTCTACGGCGGACCACGCGATCCGCTGCCCGACGCCCAGACGACCTCCCTGGCGCTCGCGGTGCAGCTCGATGAGGCAATCGCGGCGCTGGCTTCGATCGACCTCGGCGCGCCGCGGGAGCCGAATCGCGATGCGGCCTACCTGGCGAAGGCGCTTCGCAGGGCGGTGCGCGAATCCTTCGGAGCGCTCGCACCCAAGATCGTCCTCGTCGATGACCTGTCCGCGAACGCGGTGGCCGGCCCCCAGCGCATTCGGATCCGGCGCGCCGCCCATTTCAGCGATCTCGATATCGCGCAGTTGATCAACCATGAGGCCTACGTTCACGTTGGAACTGCACTCAACGGACACGAGCAGGTTGCGCTTCCGATGCTGGGGAAGAGTCACGCTGGAACGACTCGGACCCAGGAGGGGCTGGCCGTCTTCGCCGAACTCATCAGTGGCTCGATCGACGTCGATCGGATGAGCCGTCTGGCGGCGCGCGTGCAGGGAATCGAGATGGCAACCTCGGGCGCCAGTTTCATCGAGGTCTATCGCTACTTTCTGCAGCGCGGCGCGGCGCCGAAACAGGCTTTCGAAAATACGCGTCGCGTGTTCCGCGGAGGGGTGTTGACTGGGGGCGCACCCTTCACCAAGGACGTCGTGTATCTCGACGGACTGCTCCGGGTGCACAACTTCCTGCGTGTGATCGTCAGCGCGGGACGGGTCGATTGCCTGCGCCTGCTCTTCTGTGGGAAGCTCGACATCGAAGACATCCCGGCGCTGGCCCAGCTGACTGAGGCAGGTCTTTGTGTACCCCCGCGCTTCCTTCCGCCCTGGGCGCGCGATCTACGCTTCATGGTGGCCTACCTTGCATATTCGTCCTTCCTGAATCGGATTCATCTTGACCGCGTGCGCGAGCACTACGCCGATCTGTTGCGCGACACCCCCGTGTTAGATGCTCGCGGATGAATTCTGAGAACAGACAGGCATGGCGGGGGGCTTGCGCTTACGCTCAACACGCTCATCGATATAATGGGATTCTCTTCGGCGCTCGGCTTTGCCACGGTCGGGATTGTCTGATCCTGTCCAATGGAGTGCGTAAATGATAAATGGGACGCGCGTCTTCAAGGACTGCGACCTGTCCGAGCCCATCGACTTACAGGCCGAGCATGGCTCTGCGGTGTTCTTTAGTTCACCGGCACTCGACAAGGAAACCGGCAATGAGGATGCCGCTGGATTCTGGGAACTTGGCCGGGACACACATGTCCTCGCGGTCGCCGATGGGCTCGGTGGTTGCCCGGGCGGGGCCGAGGCGGCCGCGGTCGCAGTCGACACAGTAGGTCGATCAATCGAGAGAATGGACACTAATCATTCGCTACGCAGCGTCATCGTTGATGCATTCGAGGACGCAAACTCACGTCTGCTCGAACACGGCATCGGCGCTGGGACGACCCTGGTTGTTGTCGAGGTCAATGGGGATCTTGCTCGCGCATACCATGCGGGCGATTCTGGGGCGATTCTCGTCGGCCAGCGGGGTCGTGTTGGCTTTGAGACGATTCCGCATTCACCGGTCGGGTATGCCGTCGCTTCTGGTCTTCTCGAGCAAGACGATATGCACCATCACGATGAGCGCCATTTACTCTCGAATTGCATCGGAATGCGCGAGATGCGCGTAGAAATCGGTGCTCCCACCAAGATGTCCGCGCTCGACACTTTGTTTCTCGGAACCGACGGCGTCCTCGACAATATTCAGCGAGGTGATTTGATCGACCTGATTCGTGTGGGGCCGATACAAGCTGCCGCCGCGGAGCTTCAGACGCGAGTTCGGGCGACGATGGGCGGATCGGATCCGACGTTACCCGCGCATCCGGACGATGCGACGACGCTTCTGTTCCGGAGGTTACGTCGGTGAAGCGTCGACTTCGAAAGGGAAGCCGCCTCGGGAAATATCGACTCGAACGATTGATCGGAGAAGGCGGCACGGCGACCGTCTGGCAGGCCCGCGACACGATCGAGGGTCGGCGGGTGGCCGTCAAGGTCGTGCCTCCAAGTGTGGTCGAGCAATTCGGTCGCGATGCGATCGAAGGGGAGGCGCGGACTGGCGCTCGCCTCGATCATCCCCGCGTCGCGGGGATTCGCAACGCAAACTGGATCGATGATTGCTTTGTGATCGTGACAGAATTGGCGCGAACGAGCCTCGACCACTACACGGGCGCGCGCCGATCACCCGCGGTCGCACTTTCGATTTTTCGCGATGTCGCGGAAGGACTGGCGTATGCGCACGAGCAGGGCTTGATCCATCGCGACATCAAACCGGGCAACATTCTCTTGTACGGGGGACGGCGTGCCAAGCTCGGCGATTTTGGGACGGCTCGCCTGGCCCCCAACGCGACAAGGATGCTCACAGAGGTCGGCACCTTTGGTTACATGGCGCCGGAACAAGCCTATGGTCGACCCCGCTTCGCCTCGGACGTATTCAGCCTTGCGCTAACGGGTTACGAGATGTGGACGGGCGTCTTGCCGAGCTGGCCCTTCGAGTGG
>JAQBEG010000773.1:0-5788 GCA_032123985.1 Deltaproteobacteria bacterium | reverse complement strand
CTCCAGAAACGGCACCGCCGGAGCCGCCTCCGCCGGTCGCGCCCCCGCCCCCGCCCCCGGTCGTGAAGGCCCCTGTGCAGGTTCTGCCCGAGGAAAGCCCGAGCCGGATTGACAAAGTGAAGCCCGAGCCGCCAAAGCCGAAGGTCGTGGCGAAGGTCGTGCCGGAACCAAAATCTGCGCCGAAGCGACCCAAGAGAGAGAAGGAGCCCAGTTACGAGGACGTGATGGCTGAATTCGGAACGGACGAAACTGAGGAATTCCTCAAGGCTCTGCCGGCGCCGCGCGCGTCCGATGACTCGAGCGGACAACCCGAAACGCCCGATGCCTCGTCTGTATCGAAGGCGGGTGTGGCGATCTCGCCGGTACTCGCCGCCTGGAACCTCGCCACACAACGTCGTATCCAGAGCAAATGGGTCACCCCGTCGAACTTTCGCGGTCGCGGACTCGAGACGATTCTCGAGCTGCGCCTTTCCGCATCGGGCGATTTGATTGGAACGCCGCAGGTCGTGGGTACCTCGGGCGATCCCTTCTTTGATGACAACGTGGTTCGTGCGGTGTTGTCGGTGGCCCCCCTGCCTCCGCCTCCCGAACCCGGGAGTCGAATATTCCTATTTCGATCGGAGGCGAATTGAGTTTGATGGGGCATCTGCCGACGCATTTGGGTTTCGCATTATTGTTAGTTCTGTTGTCGTTCGTGGCGACCGTGCCGGTCGGGCCGGCCTCCGCGCAGAGTCTCGAAAACGAGCGAGGACCGCTGCCCACACTCGAGATCACGCCCGGAAGCGTGAAGGCATTTCGGACAGCCGTGCTTCGGTTTCGAGAGGTTGGACTGCCAGTCGGCGAAGAGCGCATTGGGATTCTGCGTGGAGAAATCGAACGGGGCCTGGCGTTCTCGAGCATCGTTTTGCCGCTCGAACACGACGCTTATCTCGCATCGGAGGAAAGCGATTCACTCGATCAGGAGGGCGGGTTCGACTGCGATTCGTGGAAACAGAGCGGCGCGGATGCCGTTGTTCAGGGGGAGGTTCGTCGCGAGGAAGACCGACTGAGAGCCGATCTGCGCGTCTGGGACGTTGCCCGATGCGAGGAAATGAAGACCGGCCGATTGCTCGGCGATCGCGACGATCTCGGGGAGCTCGGGCGGATCATCGCGGATGAGACGGTCGAGGCCCTGACGGGTACGCGCGGGGTGTCCGCGACCGAGATCGCCTTCATTTCGGATCGCACGGGATCGCGCGAGCTCTATGTGATGGCGGCCGACGGTCGTGACCAAAGGGCGGCTACCCGCAGTCGATTCCTGAAAATGGCGCCCGAATGGCTCCCGGACGGGCGTGCGCTCCTCTATGTCGGGTATCAAGCGCTTCAGCCTGGCTTCTTCCTGACTTCTCGCGACAAGAGCATCAAGCCCGGCCCGATTCTGACCGGTCTGATGCGGGGGCTTCCCAGATACCGCGGCAGATTCGATCCGGTCGGCGAGGAGCTGGCGATGGTGTCGAGTGTCGATGGGGCCGCAGAGATCTTCCGCGTAAAGCGAAAGGGGAACGAAGCACGGCGGCTGACGAACCATCCGGCGATCGACATTTCTCCGTCGTGGTCCCCGGATGGTCGCGAGATCGTGTTCGTTTCGGACCGAAGTGGATCGCCGCAGCTCTATCTGATGAATCGCGATGGTGAAAACCTCCGACGCCTCAGCTTCACCGGCTCCTACAACACCTCGCCGGTCTGGTCGCCCGACGGGCGCTGGATCGCTTACGAGACGCGGGTGCGGGGGCAGTTCGACATCTGGCTGATCGATCCCTCGGGTCAGATCACTTTCCCGATCGTTCAACACGAGCGTTCCGACGAGGCTCCCAGCTGGTCGCCGGATTCGCGGAAGATCGCGTTCAGCTCTCAACGACGGGGTCGCTTCGACATCTACGTGATGGACTGGAACGGCGAGAATCTCCATCGATTGACCCAGAAAACGGGCCAGAATATTCAGGCAGCTTGGGGTCCGCAGTTGCGATGACAGCCTGCTAGAATGCGCCGCCCCGAAACGGGCGCGACTGATGCTCCAGGGGAAACAAGGCATGCAGAGGCTAATGCAAAGTTTGTACACATTCCGTCAAAGCCGGCCCTTAGAGCTCGATTTAAAGCCTTTGAGGCTGACTCGATTGGGCTGGCTGGTTGCGCTGACTGCTCTCGTCGTCCTGGCGTCGGGCTGTGCAACACAAGGGGATCTTCTTCGGCTTCAGGAAAAGGTCGCCGAGAATCACAGGTCCGATCGGGACTCACCCGACCCCTTTGCGCGGATCGCCAAGCTGTCGACCGACGTCGACGCGCTGCGTCAGGAAGTCCGTGACCTGCAGGGTGAACTCGAATTGGCGAGCAGGGAAGCCACTCAGGCGCTCGAAGAGGCTCGCCGAACGCGGACCGAAATCGCACGGGGCGCGCCCATCGCAGGGAGCGAGGCAAGCAAGGCACCGACCGGGGCGACAGGCTCCGCTGACAGTGGCGTCGGTGGAGCCGCGGCTGCCGGCATTGGTGGGGATTCGGCCCCAGCACCGGACGAAGAGCTGGCGGGATATCAAGGGGCGCTGGACGCCTGGCGCGCTGATGATTTCAACGGCTGCATTGAACAATTTACGTCATTCCTGCAGGCCTATCCGACTTCCGGGTATGCGGACGACGCGGCCTATTGGCTAGCGGACTGCACCTACAAGAACGACGAATTCAAACGCGCGGTCGTGCGATTCAATGCAGTCGTCAGCGTATACCCCGATAGTCCGAAAGCTCCGGACGCGCTCTATCGACAAGGCGAATCACTACTCAAGCTTGGGCCCAAGTTTCACGAAGCAGCGCGGACCGTCTTCAAGCGTGTGCAGAAGGACTATCCGACGTCGGAGCGTGCGGTGGAAGCTCAACAGCAATTAGAACGACTCGGGCCTGGCAAGAGTTCGACCTAGGGCGTCAAGATCGACGAGAACAAACTCAGGGAACCGTCGGAATGCATTCGAGCTTCCAGCGGGCCCGAAATTGGGATGGAGCGAAGCGTTGAAGAAACGTGAAATGGACAAGTTCAAGAAGGCCCTCGAGGCACAGCGTGACGAGCTTCTGGGTAATGCCCAGAAGACGCTTTCTGGCGATATTCATCTGGATCCCGACGACTTTCCGGATGAGATCGACGCGGCGTCATCGGAGATGAATCTCGCTTTTCAAGGCCGGCTTCGCGAACGCGAACGCGGCTTGATCGGCAAGATCGAGCAGGCGCTCCAGAAGATCACGGAGGGCGTGTATGGCGATTGCGAGAACTGTGGTGAACAGATCTCACTGAAGCGAATCGAGGCCCGGCCGATGGCCGAACTCTGCATCGACTGCAAAGCCGAGCAGGAGGCTTTCGAGCGACGTAACGCCTGATCCCGTCAGGCCTCTTCGAATTCGGGGGATTCAATCGTGGCTTTGGCCGAATCGCCCCTCGTGCTGGGCATCGAGAGTTCGTGTGACGAGATGGCAGCGGCAGTGCTCCGCGGCGGTCGGGAGATTCTCTCGAGCACCGTCCACGGGCAGGCAGTCGTTCACGCGCCCTATGGCGGCGTGGTGCCAGAACTCGCGTCTCGCGATCACGTTCGAGTCGTCTCCGATGTCGTGAGCCGCGCATTGCGCGACGCTGGCGTTTGCCCTTCGGAACTCGACGGGATCGCGGTTACCGCAGGACCGGGGCTCGTCGGGTCGCTGCTAGTCGGACTTTCGTTTGCGAAAGCGTTGGCGTACGCACAGGGTCTGCCCTTTGTCGGTGTTCACCATCTGGTCGGTCATCTGGTTGCGGCCGAGGTCGCGGCCGATCTTTCCCCACCCTATGTCGGGCTTGTCGTATCCGGCGGACATACGGCGCTCTATCGGGTGACTGCAGAAGCCCGCCCGATGCTTCTCGGAGAGACGCGTGACGACGCCGCGGGCGAGGCTTTCGACAAGGTCGCGAAGATGTTGGGTCTGCCCTACCCGGGAGGCCCTGCGATTTCACGGATCGCAAAGGACGGCAATCCGCAGGCGGTCGCGCTCCCACGGCCGATGAGCAAACGAGCGGGACTCGATTTTTCGTACAGCGGATTGAAGACCGCGGTTTCGATCGAGCTGGCGCGGCGGGGTGGGCTCGAAGCGCTCAGTACCGAGGAGCGCGCTGATCTGGCGGCGTCCTTCGAAGCGGCCGTTGCCGAGAGCCTCGTCGCCAGGGCGGTGCGTGCGATGCGCCACGAGGATTCGGATCGCATCGCCGTGGTCGGCGGCGTGGCGGCCAATGCGCGGCTTCGAAAGGAGATGAGCGCGGCCGGCGATCGTGAGGGGTTTCGGGCGATCTTTCCGCCGATGGATCTATGCACCGACAACGCGGTGATGATCGCAGCGGCCGGCAGCCGTCTCCTCGAGCGCGGCGTTCGTGATGATCTCTCGCTCGAAGCGTTCTCCCGCGTGCCGATCGGCGAGGCCCCCTGGCGCGAAACACCGGTGACGAGCGGGCGAACGACTTCATGAACGTCACGCGTCTGCGCGAGTTGTTGGACGAGCACGGACTGCGGCTCTCGAGAGACCTCGGGCAGAATTTCCTGATCGACGAGGATCTAGCCGATCATCTTGCCCGCCTCGCCGGCGCGAGTGCGGGCGACTTCGTCATCGAAGTGGGGACAGGGCTCGGCGTTCTGACACGGGCGCTGGCCGCTCGCGCCGCCCGTGTGCGCAGCGTCGAGATCGATTCCGGACTCGTGCGCGTCTTGAAGGCGGAGTCGCTGCTTCCGGATAATGTCGAACTGGTCCACGCCGATGCGCGTGAGGTCGATTGGCGGACCTGGATCGGGGAGTCGGACCAGCCCGTCCGCGTGATCGCAAACCTTCCGTATTCGGTCGCGACACCGCTCCTGCGACGTCTTCTCGATCTCAGCTCCGAGCTCGAGGATTGGTCAGTGATGCTTCAGAGTGAAGTTGCGCAGCGGCTGGTCGCCGAAACCGGTTCCCACGAGTATGGCTCGTTTACGGTGTTGCACCGTCTCGTTGCGGACGTCGACACGATCGCGACGGTCTCGCCCGCACGTTTCTTTCCGAGGCCAAAGGTCGACTCGACCTTTGTCCGGATCTGGCCGCGTGCGAATAGCCCCTTGCGTCCGGGCGAGCTGGTTCGCGTCGAGCGCCTCGTCCGCGCGGCTTTCTCACAGCGTCGAAAGCGCGTGACGAATGGCCTGGGGCGAATCGTTGACAAGCGATGGCCCGAACTCGACAAGGCGGCGCGCCGCGAGCGGCTCGAATCGATGCTGTCCGCGGTCGGAATCGACCCCGGTCTGCGACCGGAAAGAATCGAACCCGAGGCGTGGCTCGCGCTCTCTCGTCAGTTCGACGACGAGCTTGGCGGCGCAGATGAGGGAGCGAGCGGAGCCGATGGTTGAGAGCAGCATGGAAATTGGCAGCCTGCTCGAGGCACTTCTCGAGCTAGCGAATCGCACGCAACTCGAGGTTCGGGTGCTCTCGGCGGCGGCGGCGGAGGCCGAGTTTTCGCCAACCGGGAGTGCAGCTTGCCGCGTGGGCGAGCGGATCTGGGTCGTTTTGGCACCTGACGATCCGCCGCAACATCAGGCAGAAATTCTTGCGGAAACGCTCGGCCGCTATCGTGCCGGTTTTCTCGAGGACAATTTCATTGCCCCAGGGGTGAGGGATTTTGTCGAGCGAATGAGCCGCTAGCGCCCGTTGGCGTTGACCCATCCAATCGTGGAACCTAAAATTGGCGCGTACGAGGGGTACCGCAGGTCGCGGGCTCCATCAGAAACCG
>JAQBEG010000772.1:0-8838 GCA_032123985.1 Deltaproteobacteria bacterium | reverse complement strand
GCTCGTCCGTCATCTTCAGCTCCTGGAAGCCAACGACATCGGGCTGACGCTCCTCTAGCCAGAGCAAGATGTATTCGAGACGGGCGCGAAGTCCGTTCACATTCCAGGTTGCAATGCGCAAGGTGGCTCTCTCTTGTGGGTTTCGTCATAGGCCGTGCGGCAAATGTATCACGCGTCGGCGCGAATGGGCCGGGATCCCCAGGTTGCGCGAGCCCGGCTATCTTCCTCGGCCACGAGATCTAAACTGGAGGCTGAAAAAATGGAACTCTTCGGAAAGAAAATGGATTTGCGGAGCGCGAGTGCTTCGCTGAACGGGCGCGCCGAACGGATGCCTGTCGCCGACGTGCATGTCGTGACCGGCGAACCGCTCGACGGACCCTTCGAGGGGATGGAGCAAATTCTCGTCGCAATGGGATGTTTCTGGGGCGCGGAACGAAAATTCTGGCAGTCGCCGGGTGTGATCAGCACTTCCGTTGGATACGTCGCCGGACACACGCCGAACCCGACCTATCGCGAAGTTTGTACGGGACAGACCGGTCATACGGAAGCCGTGCGAGCAATCTTCGATCCGACGCGTACGAGTTACGAAGACATGCTGCGCGTGTTCTGGGAGAGTCATGATCCGACTCAGGGAATGCGACAGGGAAACGATCGCGGCACACAATATCGATCTGGTCTCTACTACTACGATGATGCCCAGAAGGCACTCGCGATTCAATCTCGGGAAGTCTTCCAGAAAGAGCTCGAGGCGGCGGGCTTTGACGCGATCACCACCGAAATTCTCGCCGCGCCCGAATATTATTTTGCAGAAGATGAACACCAGCAATACCTGGCTAAAAATCCGCAGGGCTACTGTGGTCTAGGTGGTACCGGCGTGAGCTGCCCGATTGGCCTTGGCACTTCGTATTCAGGCAAACCGAAAATTTCCGAATAGAGTCGCCATGAATGAGTGTGCGATTCTCCAACATCCAACATTGAGGCCGACACCCCCATGGACCTGATCCTTCGCGAGAACGCATTCCTTGGAGAAACTCATGTCGTCACCGGTGCCGCACAGGGCATTGGCTTCTGTGTTGCCGAGGCGTTGGCTCGACATGGTGCACAGGTCGCGATGGTCGACCTCGACGCAGGTCGCCTCGAACAGGCAAGATCTCGCATCGAGGAAGCCGTCGTCGCGCCACTCGTCGTCGCTGCCAACGTGACGGAAGAGAAAGACGTCGAACGAGCTGTCGCCGAGATTCTCGAGGCGAGTGAATGCATCAATGGCGTCGTCAACGTCGCGGGCATCACTCGCGATAGCCGCATCGTGAAGAAGTCGCTCGAAGATTTCAATCTCGTGATGGCTGTTCATCTGGGCGGAACATTCCTGTTTACTCGGGAGGTGGCTCGTCAGCATTGGCATCCGCTCTTCAAAGCCAATGGCAACCAACCTCTCGATGACGGTGTGAATCGCTTCATCGTGAACTTCTCCTCTGTTTCGGCCCGCAACGGGAACGTTGGCCAGGTCGACTACACGGCCGCGAAGGGCGCGATCGAATCGCTGACACGCACGACGGCGCGCGAGTTCTCCGGCTACCGAGTTCGAGTCAACGCAATCGCGCCGGGGCCCGTCAATACTCCGATGCTCGCGGGCGTGGGTGAGCAGGGCATCGAAGCGATGAAAAGGGCGACGCTGCTGGGCAAGGTGGCCGAACCCGAAGAGTTGGCCGCAACGGTCGTCGGGATGGTCTGTCCCAAGATTTCCGGATACACAACGGGGCAGATCGTCGCCGCCAATGGCGGGATGTACATGGCTTAGCGAAGCGGAATCAAGACGAGGGACTGGTTGCCGCAACCCCATGTGCTGTCGATATGCAGGGTTGCACCCAGCGTTTTCGAAAGTTCGAAGGCACGCGAGAGCGCAGCCTCGCGGGGGCTAGAGCCGGGGCAATGTTCTCGAACTCGAGCAAGTGTGTCGGGCGGCAGGGGTAGGCCCGTGTCGTGGACTTCCAGAAATAGATGCGGACCGACTGCGAGTTCCGCGGGCCTCGCTACGATCGGGTAGGCCTCAGAAATATGACCTCGCTTGGCTTTTGTCAGGCCGGTCAAGATCGTGACGCAGCCCGAGCTTTCCGCGACGTTTTGCAGCGCAGCCTCAATCAGCGAGTCGGCGAGTTCAATCAGCCGATCGGTGTGAAGTTCGATATTCGGGAGGTTCGCAGTGAGAGAAAGATCGAAATACGCGCGGTTGCCTACTCGCGATTTGGCGGAATCACAAGCTCGACGAACGCATTCAGAGAGTGAAACTGAGGCGTGCCCCTCGCCGGCGCAGCGCGGGGGAGGGTTGGCTGATCGTTGTTCGAGCGCCTGGCTTCTCGGGGTGGCTGGCGCGTAAGGAGCATAGAGGTCTTGCGGTCCGCGTTCGGGAATGACGTGTGCCGTGGCTACGAATACGTCGAGTTCGCCCGCCTTGTTGCGGATGGGCTGAACTTCGAGATGAACCTGAATCTCCCGCTCATCGAAGGTCTCGAAGGGAAACTCGATCGTGCAAGTGCGACCTTCGAGGTAGTGCTGGCCGACGAAATCGACGAGTTCGAGTTCGATTCCCGCGACTTCGAGAAAATGGCTGATTGGTTTGTGGAGCGTCTCGGCGAGTGGAAAGCCGGTGATCTGGCTCCAGGCGTCGTTCGCCCATTCGACCACGCCCGCGCGATTTCCGACGATGACTGCGTGGGCGCTCGATTCCGCGCCTTCCGCACGAGCGCGCTCGATCGCGGTCGAAACGGCGTTGTCCGTCTGGCAGTGGTGCAAACTCGATTCTCTCATGGATCCCCGGCTCGGGCCGGAATCTAGCGCGATTCGCGCAGTATCCTGTGAACGATCGTTCGTTTCCCGTGCGCGGACACATTAGGGCGCGATACCAGCGCCAAACTCTCGACCCGAAGGTGTAGACTGGAGAGAAGGGCACGACCCAGGAGAGCCAAAGCAGATGCAACACGAGCGATCCGAACAACAGCACCGCCACGAAGACTTCGAGGCGGCGGGCAGAATCGCCGAGGCCCGCCATCTAACAGATACGGACGGTCAGGCTGAAACGCCGATTCCCGTCGAGCGCTTGACCGGCAAAGCGGCAACTCAAGAGCGAATTCTCGCCGCCGCCACCGAACTCTTCCTCTCGTGCGGCTATGAGAATACGACCATCGCCCAGGTCGCGGAACGCGGCGAGGTTTCTCGAGCGACGGTCTTCTGGCATTTCAGCGACAAGGAATCGCTCTTTCGCGAGTGCTTCAATCGAATCTGCGAACCTTTTCGTGTTTCACTCAATCGTGATTTTTCGTCGCTGCCTCCCGAAAAGCGGCTACGCGAACAAGTGGAGCTCTATCAATCCTTCGTTCAGGAGCATCGCGCCAATGTGGACGGATTCGTCCTCTGGGCGATGGAACACACGAAATTTCGAGATTGGCTGATTCGAACGCTGCTCGATCTTCATCAGCGATTCGGGGGCGCGCTCACCGAGTCGATCGCTGAGATCGTCCCGCCTCACCACGATCCCCACGCGATCGCCATGGGGATCCTCGTCATGCTCGATGGCGGTCTTCTCCTGTCCTATTTCGATCAGTCGTCGCGGTCGGCTGAGCTACGCCAGACGAGTGTGCAGGCGATTCTCGAGATGATTCCGCGGCGTTCTCCAGGTCGGCTCTAACCCGATTGGCTCGCTCGTCGGATGCTTCTCGTGCTCCAAGAGCGTCGCGACGTCGACTCGATCAGGTCGATGAGATTCGAGCAGTTCTCGATCAACCCGCGTCGATTTCCCTGATGTTATGCCGCGAAGGCGACCTCTCGCCGACTGCTCGTGACCTCGTCGAACGAGCACGTGAGCTTGGAGTTCAAATTCTCGTGGAATCCGAGCGCGAGATGCGACGCATGTCTAGCGGAGAGTCAGTTCCCGAGCTGATCGCCCTCGAAGGCTCGGGAGGGAAAGCGACGCTCGACGAATTGATGTCTTCCGACGGGCTCGTGTGTGTGCTGATTGGGCTCCGTTACCCCGGCAATGTCGGATTCATCATTCGCTCCGCGGAGGTAGCTGGGTTGGCCGGGATCGTCGTGGCGACCGATTGGGAGGGCTCGCAGCTTTCGGAAGCATTGCGCGTCGGTATACGGGCGGATCGATTCTTTCCTGTGATAGAGAGCGACGCCGACGCGGCGATCGCGGCGGCTCGTCGTGCCGGACGTCGTGTCGTGGCGTTGGAAACGACCGGTACAAAAGCGCCCTGGCAGACGGATCTGAGCTTGCCGACCGCTCTCGTCGTAGGCAGCGAGACGACGGGAATCTCCAAATCTCTACTCGCGTCCATGGATGATGTCGTCCGGCTTCCGACTCACGGCTTCATTCCGTCCTACAACGTGCAGGCCGCAGTCGGGATGCTACTCGGCGAGTGGCTTCGACAGAACCAGGCCTGACGCCGCTATTGCCTCCGCCCGCCCGGGAGTCTTGGCTCAGGCGCCTAGTCATTCAGCGCAATGATATTCGTGCATCGATCGAGTCGATCGACGGAGCCGTCCTTGATGCGCCTGCAGCGTCCTTCGAGATCGACCATCCGTCGGTTGATCCACGACGCGGCGAGATCGAAACGTTTGGGGTCCACCTTGGCCTGCTTGAGGAGCTCGGCTCCGGCGATCACGCTCGCCACGACTTCCGCGAGCGACTGCGCCGACATCAGCGCATAACTGAAATCCGCGAGCAGTGCCCCCGCAGCCCCCAGGATCAAGTTCATTCCTTCGAGAATCTTCTCGGCCTCCACCTTGAGTTTCGGATCCTCGAAGGTCTTGAGTTCCTTCTCGAGTGCTTCGAAGACGACCGTCAACGCACCTTTGCCGATCTCCTTGAGTGCGAAGGAAACCTGAATTTCTGACGTGCCTTCGTAAATCGTCGTAATGATCGCATCGTTGTGAAGCTTGCCGACCTCGGATTCCGCCATGAAACCGAGTCCGCCATGGATCTGGATCGCATCGCGACTGATCGAATCTGCGGCTTCTGTCCCCATGTATTTCGCCAGTGGCGTGAGGAGTCGAATACGCGTGTCATTGCTCTCATGGAGGCTTTCGAGTTCCGTCAGTTCCGAGGCCGAGAGCTCAGTTGCACCGGCGCTCGCCCGGGCCAATGCTTCTTCGATCGCGCGGTTCTGATCGACGAGGGAACACGCGCGATACAAAAGAGCGCGGCTACCCTCGAGCTCCAGGGTCATTCTTGCCAACCGATCCTTCATGAGTGGCTGGTCTGCGATCGGCATTCCGAACTGAACACGGTCGCGTGCGTATTGAAGGGCAACGTTCAACGCGGCTTCGGCGATCCCGATGCCTTGTGCGGCGACACCGAGTCGCGCGTTATTCATGAGGGAGAGCATGGCTTTGAAGCCATCGCCGAGTTTACCGACGAGGAATCCTTCGGCGCGGCTGAACTGGACCGCCGCAGTCGGAGATCCGTGGATTCCGAGCTTCTCCTCGAGGCGCGTCACTGCGACCCCGTTCTTCTCGCCGCTGGGCAAAGTGCGAGGGACGAGGTAGAGCGAGAGTCCCTTGGTCGTGCCTTTCGATTGATCGAAAGTGTTGCTGTCGCGCGCGAGCACGAGATGGATTTCGCAGCCACCATTCGTAATGAATATCTTCTCGCCGTCGATGACGTAGCGGCCCGATTCTTCGGTGGCGCGCGTCAAGATTGCGCCTAGGTCCGATCCGGCTTGAGGTTCGGTGAGATCCATCGCACCCATGACTTCGCCCGATGCAAAGCGCGGTAGATACGCCTGCTTCAATTCTTCGGACGCATATTGTTGGAGGTCTTCGGCGACGCCAGCCTGAAGTCCAAGGATCGTCATCAACCCCGCATCCGCTCGTGACACCATTTGCAGAATGACGTTGGCCACGAAAGAAGGCAGGCCGAACCCGCCATATTTTTCCTCGATACCGAAACTAACGAGTCCCGCATCGCGAAGTTTGTCGAGCGTTTCCTTGATGTGCGGAGGATAGATGACCTCGCCATCTTCGAGCTTTGCGCACTCGTCCCAGCCCGCACGCAGCGCGGGCTCCATCTCTTCACAGATCTGGGCAGCCGTTTCGAGCACCTCGTGTAGCGCGGCGCGATCGACGTCGAGATCGCTCGACTCTCCCTTCCGCCAAACGAAATACGACTCCCAGTCGATCAGTTCCTGAAGATAGAGAAGGACGCCGTCGCCCAGGTATGCGCTCATGAGTGTCTCCTTGAGATCGAGACACCATTCGGGTGCTCGCCGAGAGAGCGTAGGATCGGCGCGGACGACTACAAGTCAGGGCCCGCCTACGGGCCTCTCATACCAGAATTCATTTTCTGCCCATTTCGCCTTTTTGGTGGCGCCCGGAAGCATCGCGGCGGGCCGCATGTCAATCAGATCGTCCTCCGAGATCTCTTCGTCGAAGTCGGGATCCTCGATTTCGACGCCGGGGGGCTCATTGTCTGCGGCAGGGCGACCGGAGCGCTGGGCGTTCGTCGGCTGGCTCGGGGTTGGTGCCGTGGCGAGCGAGGCCGATGCAGCGTCCGTCGACGCAACGGGTCCACGGAGCCTGGCCAGAGTGGTCGGAAGCGGGGCGTCTGAACCTGTCTGGCCGGAATCGGCCAAAAGGCCTCCGGCAGAGCCGGGTCTGGTCTGTGCCGCCAGTTCGGATTCGCCTCGGGCGATCGACTCGGCTGATTCCAAATCTCCCGATAGCCACGCCAGCGCCAGGCCGCCGATCAGCGCAGCCATCGCAGCGGCCGCGAAAGCCCGGCCATGACTATTGAAAATGCCCCACCGAATCGAACGCAATTCTTCCAGCGACGCGGGTGCCGAGAGATAATCCTCGAGCGAGGCCAGCGCCTCGTCATCGTACTCATCTCGTTCAAAATCATCATCGTCGAACGCGGCCAACGACTCGTCCTCCAACGAATCATCTTCATCTTCATCGATTTCGTCGGCGGGCGGCTCGTACACTTCGATATGCTCGAGGGTTTCCGCGAGTGTCGGCATTCTCTCGGCCTCGACTTTGGCTTCGACTTTGGCTTCGGTGATGGCTTCGACGAGATCGATGATCGGCGGTTCGGAACTGGCCGCCGCAGCGGCATCGTCGAACTCTTCTGAGAGGACGAGCTCTTCGAATTCGTCCTCGATCTGCGATTCGTTGTCCGCGTCTAGTTCGGAATCGACTTCGTTCTCGGGTTTCTCGCATAGCGCGTGAACGAAGACCGAATCGATGTCGTGAAGGCTGATTTCGGCTGCTTCCGCCAAGAGTCGCTCGCAGAGACGCGATACTTCAGCGGGAATTCCGCCTGTATATTGGTGGATCGCAAGCGCCGCTTCCCGGCTGAAGAGTCGCTCTCCGCGCCATCCTGCACGCTTCAGGTGTTTGTGGATATAGGACTCGACGCCGTCTTGCGGGAGTGGTGCGAACTCGAGCTGCAGCGTTTGAATGCGATCCAGCCACCAGACGAGCGGTGCGGGTTCTTGCTGATTGCTTGCGGAAAGCTGTGCAAGCAAAACGCTTTGGACGACGGGTTCGTCAGTTTCGCTGCGATAGCTCAACAGGACGTCGAGATGATCGAGGAACTCCTCCGATGCTCGCTCTGCCTGATCGATCACGAGCACGAGTCGTCGATCGAGCGCGGCTTTGACGAGGCCGGTTCGAGCGAGCCCACCCGTTGCCAAGCCCCATTGCTTCGCGATCGATCCGCGAACAGATTGCCAGGAAACCTGCCCGTCGAAAACAATTGCGACCCGTGCCGAATCGTTGAGCAGTTTCGGAAGTGCGCGGGCCAGACTCGTCTTGCCCAGACCGGGGCCACCGTTCACACAGATGCGAGCAGTGCCCTCGTCGAGACCGCTTCGAATCAGAGCGAAGGCATCGCGGAGCGCCTTGGTTCCGAGAACGATTTGCGATTGTGCTTGGCCTTCGAAGGGCGACTGTTCGAGCTCGAAGAACTTCAAGTATGCGGACATGGATACAATGACCAGGGTCAGAGGGGGCAACGTTCTGGATTTAGAGGAGAAATCGGACGGTCAGCGGTCCCGCTTGAGTCGATGTGTCCAATTTGCCTCGATTAACCCGGTCCATCTTCAGTATTTTGCCTCGTGTCCGGGCACTCGCGTAGAATCGCTCGAGCATTCGCAGGCGGCGTTCGCAATTGGTGTTGTCCTTCCTCGAGGAGTGAAAACGGGTGTCGATGAATGCCACGCTGACCGTAATGGGCGGATTGCCGGATCAGGTCGGCAAGATTTTCGACGTCGGACCCGAAACCACGACCCTGGGGCGAGGTCTCAATTGCGACATTCAGCTCTCCGACCAGGGCATTTCTCGGCTACATGCAGAACTCGTTTGGGAAGGGGAGACGCTCTTTCTCGTTCATAAGAGCCAGGTCAATCGAACGCTCGTGAACGGGACCTGTACGTCGACATGGCATTCGGTACAGGATTCGTTCTCGACGGGCTGAAAGAGCCCCCCATGGCAGCTCGCGCAGTCGTTCTCGATGAGGGTATGTCCGCGAATCACAGGTCCGGTCGTCCAGACCGGTCGGAGTGCAGGCCAGATGAGGGGAAGACCCAGGAAGCCTAACAGGATTATTCCGATCGCGAGCCAGGAGAGCGGACGGCGCGCGAAGAGTCCGCTTTCGATTCCTAGGCGAGTCCTTCGATCCAGGGCGGTACGTGCATCGTCGTCCGGATCGCGTTTCTCATACTCGATGCGCAGATCTTCGCCCGCTTCGGGATCGATCAGGCGCAGCGCCCAGGCGCCGATGTGAATTTCGTCGCCGCTCGCCAGTCGCTCGCCATTTGTCGGGGGGCCATTGACAGTGAT
>JAQBEG010000771.1:0-3358 GCA_032123985.1 Deltaproteobacteria bacterium | reverse complement strand
GAACTACGAGTCATTCCAGTACGCGCACGCACTCCAGGAGATCGAGTCCTTCTTCTGGACGCATTTTACCGATACGTACCTGGAACTCGCGAAGGTGCGCGCGCGCGCCTTCGCTGATGGCGCGACGGGGGACGACGCTCTGGCGAGCGGTTCGGCGGTCGCTTCGCTTCGACTCGGGCTGTCGGTCCTCGTTCGGCTCTTTGCGCCGGTGCTGCCGTATATCGCCGAGGAGGTCTGGAGTTGGTCGTTTGCCGAAGAGGTACAGCTCGGGGCAAGCGAGCCGACGGCAAGCGTTCACCGAGCTTCTTGGCCCCGCGTTTCGGATTTTGATGAAATTCCGGCGCCCGATCACGCGGCAAGTTTCGATACCGCAGTCGCAACACTCGCCGCAATCAATAAAGGCAAAGCCGACGCGGAGGTGTCGATGGGCCGTGGCATAGCAATGCTTCGGCTCAAGGTCTCCCCGGCGACGTGCGTTGTGCTCGAGGCGGTAGCCGGCGATGTGTTGGCCGCCGCACGCGTCGCTGCACATACCATCGAGACTGACCCCTCTCTCGAGGACGTTCAATGCGAGATCCTCGAGATTGATTTCGCGGAACGCGAAGAGAAGTCCACGCAGCCGAGCTAGATCAATTCTTTTTGCGAACGCGGATCAGCGCTTCCTGCGCAACCGACGCTAGCTGAACGCCGTCCCGTCGATAGATTGAGCCGAAGATCAGGCCGCGCGCCGCGTGCGAGATCGGACTAACGGATGTGTAGAGCATCCAATCGTCGAAGCGGATCGGATGATGGAACCAGACCGCGTGGTCCAGGCTCGCGCCCATGACGTCCCTGCCCATCACGCGACCCCGCTCGACAACGGCGGTGGAGATCAACGTTCGATCCGTCGCGTAGACCAGAATCGCTGTGTGCAAGGCAGGGTCGTCGGGGATCACACCTCGAGGCCGGATCCACATCTGTCGTTCAGGCTCGTGTGGACGATCGTCTTTGCCATGTCTCGGGTCGACGACCCGAATTTCGATTGGGTTATCGAATCGCTCCGGCTCCGGCATGCCCCATTCGCGAGCACGCAAGGTCGACCATTCTTCGAGTCCATCCGGCGGGGCGACCTCGGGCATTGGGCGTTGATGGCTCATTCCCTCCTCTGGTCGAGCAAAGCTCGCCGCCATGTTGAAAATTGCCTCACCGGCCTGGTGGGCGACCACGCGCCGGGTCGTGAACGTGCGCCCGTCGCGAATACGATCCACCACGAATCGGATCGGTAGGTCATAGCGCCCCGGGCGAAGGAAATAGGCGTGGATCGAGTGGAGCAGGCTCATCGAGCCCGGGTCATCGGAACTGGGCTCGTCGATCGTCGCGATGGCCGCGCGTACCGACTGCGCAGCGACCAGGCCGCCAAAGAGGCGTCCCTCGCCCCGCCCTGGGTCGCCGAGGAATAGATCGCGGTCCAGGGGTTCTAGAATCAGACGTTCGCAGAGCTTGTCGATCGGAGACCTTTTTCTGCGAGCAGTGTCGTCCGACATTCAGATCCCTTCAGGGTCGATTGGGCGCGGCGGGGCACTCTAGCAAGTCGGACCAACAGCGCTGCGAAGGTGAATCGACCAGGTGGGATCCGCTACGATAAAAAAGTAAAGAAACTATATATATAATATAATGGAGTTACTAAATATTTATAGTTAAGATAATAATAATTAGACCGCAGGGGGTCGCTATGAATGATTCGCCGAACGGCATCGAACCCGGCCTTAGAGCCAGGAAAAAGCAGCAAACCGAAGCCGTGATTGTCGAGAATGCAATCAGAGTATTTTGTGACCAAGGTGTCCGAAGCGCGTCACTGAGCGAGATCGCGCGGGCCAGTCGAGTGTCCCCGGCGACCCTTTTCAACTATTTCCCGAACAAAGGATGCCTCGCGGAGGCGTGGATTCGCGGTGAGCTGGACGAGGCGCTCGTGAGTGTGGCGCGGGATCTCGGAGATCATGGCCTGCGCTCCGCGATGCGGAGCCTCTGCCGTCGACTCGCGAGCCTCGTTTCGCGACAACATGCAGTCAGGCTAGGAGCCTGGCGCGAGACCGGCCGTGCGACGGCCGAGCCGCTTTCTCCACAGCACCCGATCGTGGTGGCTCTCAGCGGAGAGCAGGAACGCGAACGCATTCGCGGAGATATCTCGGCGCAAGCGCTCGGAGAGTTGCTCGTCGATGCGATCGAGGGTGGGATGATCGCGGGTCTGCGAGCCAATGGCACCGATGCGGAGCTGTCGAGAGCCCTGCAGGCGCGCGTCGATCTAATCCTCGATGGCGCCCGCAAAAAGAACGAACGGGTGGCTGCCCCATCTGCGAGTGGCGGAACTCCGAGATAGGCCAGGACTAGGCCTCCGGCGCAGAGTAGGTAAATGACTCGGCAGCGATGACCTCTCCGTCACCTGTGACGATCTCGACAGTCCAATCCCCTATCCAGTCCGGCAGTAAATCCTTGCTCGACCAGACACGCCACCGCGGGCCACGCACTTCGAAGCTGACGTCAGCCACGATCTTTCCGGCGTAGATCCAGCGATGTTGGATCGTTTGTCCGTTCAGGCCGCGGAGTTCGGTGAAAAAGAAGACCTTTCGCGCGCTGTTCTCGACAAACGTGACCTGGTCGATCGGTTCGCGGTTCTCAACACCCGTCGTGAACTGGGCGAGCACGCTCGGGGCTTCTTGAGCTTGGGCTCGCCCGGGCAGCATCGTCTGCGTTGCGAGCGCAAGACTGACCCAGAGCGTCAGGCAAATCACGAAAGGGCCGATGCTTGATCCGATCCGCCTTTTGCCGAGGCGATGGTGGGCGAGAGCATCGAGAACCTTCATTTCAAGACCCCTGGCTGCGCGCTCTGAGCTGGGAACCGCTCGTTCGAGAATCCTAGCGGGATTCTCAGGTCGTAGCCCGAATGGTCCGCTCGCCGGACATCGATTGATGAACGCTAGATTCGACTCATGGAACTCATCTTGATTAGACACGCACAACCGGTCGCGCAACAAACGAACGACGGAACGCCTGCGAATCCCCAGCTCAGCGCGGCAGGTGTCGAGCAGTCGCGTGCGGTCGCGCGATGGCTCGAGCGCAAGCCGCTCCACCGAGTGATCTCGAGTCCAGCGCTGCGCGCGATGCAAACAGCCGAGGCCACCGCTTCTTTGTTCGGCCTCGACATCGAAATCGACGAGCGACTACGCGATGCCAACCCCCAGCCCACACGTTATGTGCCGCTCGAAGAGGTGAGGCTGCGTGACCCGGAGGCATATCGAGAGCGCGTTAAAGCCTATCGACACAGGCCCGAACTGGCCGAGGTCTCTGATCGCGTCAATCAGGCATTGAACGAATGGGCCGC
>JAQBEG010000770.1:0-10023 GCA_032123985.1 Deltaproteobacteria bacterium | reverse complement strand
AGCGTGCCGTTGTGGCCCCCGAATCCAAAGGAATTCGAGAGAGAGGGGCCCGGCGTCCAGCTGCGGGCGACCTTCTGGACGAGGTCGATCTTCGGGAGTTTCGGGTCGATTGTTTCCAGGCCCGCGGTCGGGGGAATCAGTCGATGCTGCATGCTGAGTACGACGGCGGCGGCTTCGAGTGCGCCTGCTGCACCGAGAGAGTGGCCGGTCACACCCTTGACGGACGTCACGATGGGACCGGGAAATCCAAAGAGTTCACTGATGCCGGTCGCTTCGGCCGCATCGTTCAGTGCGGTACTCGTTCCATGTGCGTTTATATGCACGATGTCGCGAGGCTTCAGCTGCGCATCTCGGATGGCGTGCTCCATGCAGCGAATCGCGCCAAGCCCACCGGGCGCGGGGGCCGTGATGTGATGGGCATCTGCGAGACTGGCGGAGCCCAGGATCTCCCCAAGGATATGGGCTCCCCGGGCAGCTGCCCGTTCCCATTCTTCGAGTACGAATATTGCCGCGCCTTCGGACAGTACGAACCCGTCGCGTCCCTCGTCGAAGGGACGGGAGATGCCCGTTCGCGACATGGCCTTCATGTTGTTGAATCCACTGATCGCGATCGGGGTCATCCCGGCCTCGGTTCCGCCGGTAACGACCGCGTCGCACAGATCCCATTGGATCCAGCGAGCGGCGAGACCGATTGAGTGCGTACCCGTCGCGCATGCGGTTGTGAGGGTTTCGCAGGGTCCCTGAAATCCATGTTCGATCGAGATCGCCGCGGAAGCAGCGTTGGCCATCATCATCGGGACGGTGAAAGGGGAAACCCGACGACTGCCCTTTTTCTCCAGCACGAGAGTCTGTTCCTCGTGAGTCAGGGCGCCGCCGATTCCGGTCCCAACCAGGACGCCGACCCGATCCGGGCTCGCGTCGGGAGCACCGGATTGGGCCAACGCCTCCTTGGCTGCGCAGATCGCGAATTGTTCGAAGCGGTCTGCGCGGCGGATCGCTTTCGGGTCGTCGTAACAGAGCGTTGGATCGAAATCGTGCGCGCGACGTTCGCCGGTCGGCTGCGGTGCAAGCAGTCCCTGCCAATATGCCTTCTGTCCGATTCCGACGGGCGAGACAATGCCGATGCCCGTGATGGCGACGCGTCGTTTTTCAGCCATGGTCATCCTCTGCGTGGCCTGATGAGTTTACAGCGCTCGCTGAACCGGCCGCCATCGGAGCAGCGCACTTCCCCAGGTCATGCCAGCTCCGAAGCCGGTTGCGAGTACGAGATCACCGTCTTCGAGTCGTCCATTGTCGATGGCGTCAACGAGGGCGAGCGGGATCGACGCCGACGATGTGTTGCCGGTCCGATGCAAAACGATAGCCGCGCGTTCACGCTCGATACCAAGTCGATCACACGCCGCTTGAATAATCCGAATATTCGCTTGATGAGGGACGACGAGCTTGACCTCACTCGGCTCTACCTTGGCACGTTCTAGCGTGCGTGTCGCAGAGTCGACCATGGCTCGCACGGCGCGCTTGAAGACTTCGCGACCGTCCATTTCGACCGTCCCCACCGACCTCGGCCTTCAGGAACCCACGTGCCGATCCGTCGAGACCGACGTCCCATGCAATTAGCTGTCCATCGTCGGATACGCGCTCGAGGACCAATGCGCCGGCGCCATCGCCGAATAGCACCGCGGTATTGCGATCGCTCCAATCTGTGATTCGGCTGAGCGTTTCCGCGCCGATGAGGAGAACTCGCTTAGCGCCCGCACCGAGCATTGCATTGGCAGTGACGAGGCCATAGACGAACCCGGAACAGGCAGCGTTGAGATCGAATGCGCCGCCACCGAGTCCAAGCTCGTGATGGACATGCGCCGAGGTTGCGGGCACCGTCTGGTCGGGCGTCGTGGTGGCGAGAATCATGAGATCGATCGACGCGGGATCGACATCGGCTCGGACCAGTGCCTCTCGTCCAGCAACGATCGCCAGTTCAGCCGTTGAATCGCCGATCCGCCGTTCGCGAATACCACAGCGTTCGACGATCCACTCATCGCTGGTATCGAGGGTCTTCTCGAGGTCGCTATTCGTTACGATCTTGTCCGGTAGGGCTGTGCCCCAGCCTAGAATGCGCGTACCCATGCCGGTTGTGATGACTCCAATCAAAGAAAGCAAAGATTGAGGAGTCGAGTCAGCCGACCACCCCCAATGGCCTCAAAGGATGCGCTCGCATCTTTACCACACGTCGACGATATCGGCCGAGAATTCGCTGCACCAGATCGGCGTCTGAATCCGATCGGCCTATTTGTCAGCCTGGGGCGTAGCTACCAGAGACTGATCGGGGAGTGGCCACGCTTTCGTACGTGTCGCTCTCGGTCGCCGACGCGGCGGCGGCGCATGCGGCCCTGAAGGGAATCTCGCCGCTTTTCGAGTCCGTCGGGGGCCGCGTTCCTCTTCTTGTTTCGTTCCGTGCGAAAAACGACGAAGGCATCGTAGGCTTCGATTTCGTGCTTGAGATCTTGAACGACGAGTTCGACCATGATCGCGTCGTCGAGATAGCCGAGCCCCGGCACGCGATCGGGGATCAGGTCATCGGGGTCCGCGAAGTACGCGAGAGCATTCAGGACGCGCTTGCGGTCTGCACCCTCGAGCCGCCAGTCCTTGTCCTCGAGCATCGCGATCAGCCCGCCGAGCTGCGCGATTCGATGCTGAACGTATTCGGGAGCGTTGGTCCGCTTGACTTCTTCGAGCAAATCTTCCGCTTCGCGGAGAATGATCGTTTCGTTCTCGGCATTTCGGCCCTTGCGGACCTTCTGGAGAACCTTTCGGAAGTAGCGGAGATCTTTTTCGCTGAGCTCGAATGAAATCTTCATGGTGGGATTAGCTTAACCGAAATCTGGCAACTGCGCGCCGGTTTTTGCGGTCAGGCAAATCGCAGTCGGGGTCCTCGGACCCAGCGGAAGATAGAGGACCTCTACTGAGGGGAGGGAGTAGTGCCAGGCTCAGCCCCCCCACGAGCCTCGTGCGATAGACGCTCGATGACGGTCGATCCCTTCGGCGGCTCACCGAGTCTCCGCGCCAGGGCGAGCGCCTGGGCTCGACGTAGTTTCGGAAGCGATGTCGAGCTTGCTACATCTTCGAGTGCGGCCCACGCAATCTTCAGATCGTTCGCCGCGGCGCCCGCTGACGCGCGAAGCAGCACGTGCATGGGCGTGCGTTGCCGACTCAGAAGTTCATCGACGAGGGCGATCGCCTCGACACCGTCGGCTGGCGTACCAATCGAAATGCGCCACTGGATACGGGCTCGTGCTGCAGTCGCGAAGAGCAAGGAACCGGGCTGAACTTTCGCAAGTGCATCGTCGAGCGCACGCACGCTTGTCCAATCGTTTGCCGCGACGAGGGCGTTCGAACGCAGCAGGAGACGCTCGGTTTCGTCGAGCCAATCCGGGTCCAGCTGATCTCCCGCGAATATCGTAATCAGTCCCGCTCGGGCGCTCGACTCGTTTGGATCGAGTTCGAGAGCCTTTTTGAATAGGAATTTCGCGCGGCCAATTCGTCGGCCGTCGTAGGCGAGCCAACCCTGCGCTGAACTCGCGATGGCCGGCGGCAGAGTCTTTGTGAGCTGAAGTGCGCGAGGTCCCTCGCCGTTCCAGGCCATTCTCCGAATTACGGATACCGGTTGGACACTCAGCAAGCGTTCCGGTGTGAGGGCATCAAATTTCAAGAAAACGTCATTGAATCGCTTGCGGTTTTCGTTCTCCATCGCGGGAGGCAATCTCGTGGTAGCAAGAAGATTGTGATCGTCGGTGTTGAGTGGTCGGTCCTTTGCGAGACTCGCCACCGCGTCAGTGTCCAGCGCCCAGCTCGCAAAGAAATCCTCGACGCGATGGATGCCATAGCGTCCGAAATCGGCAGGATTGTTCGCAAGTGCTCGTGGTGCGGACTCCAGGAGGTCGATCGGCTCGTCGGAAGCCACGAAGACGATCGCCGAGGGAACAGGTCTATAGACGTGGACATAGCGGAACACGTCGGTCATCGATGCCATCAGGCTGGCGAAAAGATCGACGTTGACGAATGCGGCCCCGATCCATTGTACGAAGATTCCGCCGGGCTCGAGTTTTGAATGGCTGAGTTCGAAAAATTCGCGTGTATAGAGGTGGGACGCGCCGGAAGTCCAGGGATGTGAAGGCTGGGAGACGATGGCGTCGTATCGTTTATCCGAGAGGTTCATCGCTCCCCGCGCATCGCCGAGTCGCAATGTGACTCGAGGATCGTCGAGGGGGTCCGTCGGACGGGGGATCAGTCGATTCGCGACGACGACTTCGTGTTCCAACTCGATGACGTCGATCGAAGAGACGGAGGACGCGGTCGCCTCTAGCGTTTGAGCTCCGCCGAGGCCGATGATCAGCATTCGGTCCGTATCGGGTCGGGCCGCGGTGGGAAGTAACGAGAGCCAGGCCGTTTCCTTGAAACGCGAGTCCGGAAGCTCCTCGCGATCGACGCCCGATTCGGGCAGACCGTTCGTCAGCAGCTTCCACCCGCGCTTGCTCTCTACGACCGTGACCGTGGCCGAGCGGCCGACGCCGAGGTAGAAGAGTTCCCCGGGTGTTCGGGTTCCGTTGATCGCTGAATGAAGGAGGAGGTTGATGGGCGTGGGCAGGCCGATCACGAAGACGACAGCGAGACTCGTGCCCACGATTCCGAGGAGCATGGTGGGTCGTGGGAGTGTCAACCAGGCGATCGCGAGGGAGAGTGAAAGACTCGCGACGACCCCGACCATCGCCGTGTTCTCGAGGCCGAGGACAGGAAGAAGAAGGAATCCCGCAAGGATCGCGCCGAGGATCGAGCCGACGGTGTTCCACGCGTAGACGCGCCCGCTTACGGAGGCAGCTTCCTCCGCATTGCGTGCGAGCAGCCGTACGCCAAATGGGAAGGTCGCTCCGATGCATAGGGTGACGGGTAGGAGCACCGCGCCTGCCGCCGCGGCTCCGGCAGCGGGAGCCGAGGGAGAGGCTCCGACCAGGTGGGCGAGGGCGGGCAGGAGATCGGCCGATCGAAACGCGGCCCAGGCGAGCACGCCGATGCCGAGCTGTGCCAGCGCAAAACCCATTGCTGCTTGTTCACGCGTCTTTGCGAAACGAGAAGCAACGGCACTGCCGAGCGCGATTCCGAGCAGAAAGCTCGACAGCATCGAGGCGAAAGCGGCTGTACTGCCCCCCAGTACGTGCCCGAGTAGGCGGGTCCAGAGAACTTCGTAGACGAACGACACCGCACCCGAGATCGTCATCGCCGGGAGGATCCAATGGAAATGTCCGCTGATTGCTGCGGATCGATCATCCGTCGCGGACTGGGCGACCGGAACACCTCGCGCGAGCGCGGCGGCGGCCAGAAAGACCAACGCGTTTCCAGCGACGCCAATGTAGACCGTCTGCCGGAGTCCAAGTGCCGGAAGCAGGACGAACGCGGCGACGAGCGTGCCGATGATGGCGCCAAACGTATTGACTGCGTAGAGCACGCCGATTCTTGGGCCGACCTGCGAATCTTCGGACACCGCATAACGTGCGAGAAGAGGAAGAGTTGCACCCATGAGCGCCGTGCAAGGGGCGAGAACGATGAATGCACCGAAGAGATGGAAGAGCGCGGTCGTCAGCGCGATTGATTCGGGTGGGGCGTCGAGGCCGCCGGCAATAGCGAGGTAGGTCGCCTGAACGCCACGGATCAGAAGTGGAACGCAAAGCGCACCCAGCGCGATTCCGAGTTCCATTAGGCCATATGCGAGAACCGGTCGGGTGAGGCGCCGAACGAGGCGTGCGGCGACGGCGGCACCCAATGCGAGTCCCCCCATATAGGCCGCGAGCACCGCAACGACCGCGAGCTCGGAGGTTCCAAAGAGAAAGGCAAACTCACGAGTCCAGGCTGTCTGGTACAGGAGCGCGGCGAAGCCGGACACAAAAAAGCAGACGAGCAGAAGGAGGAAGCGAAGATCCATGATGTCTGAATTTGTCCGATGCCAATGGAGCGGTTACTGGGTTTCCGGAATCTTCAACGAAATCATCTTCAACGAGAACACACTTGTTTAGCGCGCTCAGCTTGCGCCCGCCGATCGAATGCTCGCATATACACGAGGGCTGCGGGTCGAGGACTCGGGGACGCTTCGTCCGGCCACATTGTGTAGGGCAGGGCGATAGACACGGTAGGTCATGTCCTCATCGATTCGTCAGTCGCGTGTCAGGACGAGACTCATCGTGCATGGGCCATGAGCGCCGAGGACCAGGGCTTGCTCGATATCAGCTGTCTTCGACGGTCCGCAGAGAAACCATCCGAAGTTCGCGGCACCGAGGTCGATGCGCGCATAAGCCTGATGCAGCGTCGGCACGAGTTCGGTCGCTTCGACGACCAGTATGAGATGGCTGGCGAGCAGTGCCGCCGCGCGCTCGCGAGGCGTGGAGGGTACGTGCCACACGGCTCCGTTCTCGATCACAGCAAACTCGGCTCGCAGGATGCAGAGATCGAGGCATTCCAGATCGTGATCGGAGCGGGCATCCAGCCCAACGCCCCTCGACGGAAGGACCGACAGCGACGAATAGAGATGGTCCGTAGCGGACAGATCGGTCGGCCAGACAATCTGATTCAGCCAATCGGCGCGGGGCGCAATCTGAAATAGACCGCCGGCTTGTTCAACACGATCGCGGAGTGTTCCGATCGGATCGGCTGACGCAGGCGGCGGTGTCATCGGCGGGGGCTGTGCGACCGCAGGCGGGCGGGCGGTATCGAGTCTCGCGAGGATCTCGTTGCGTGCGCTGCTCATCGCGTGCGATCCCTGGATTCTTGCTTCTCTTGCTTGCGTCGTTGGCGATAGAGATCGCGAAAACTTCGTGCGGGAATCGGTGGCAGCTCGCGTTGTCGAGTCCACGGGCGAAACAATGCGTCGAGTGCCGCCGTAGGCAGGCGGCGAGCGAGCGTGCGACCCCAGCGACCGAGTAGCCGATAGGCCGTTGGCCGCGCGAAGAGTCTTCCGATCAGGCCGAATCCCCAGTGCCGCCAGCGTGAATGATGGCCGGATGCGACGAGTTCGCCGCGCCAGGCGAGAAGCTGATGGTGCAGCGGAATGCGAACCGGACAAACATCGCTGCACGAGCCGCAAAGACTACATGCACGGGGTAGTTCAGCATGGGCCGCCGGATCGCGGCCCGGTGCGAGAACCGAACCGATCGGTCCTGGAATCGTGGTTCCGTAGCTGTGCCCGCCGCTTCGACGGTAGACAGGACAGGTGTTGAGACACGCACCGCAACGTATGCACGCCAGTGCTTCGCGATACGCGGGCCTTCCGAGGAGCTGGCTACGCCCGTTGTCGACGATGACGATATGTAGCTCCTGCGCTTCCGGGGAGGCTGGACGCGGTCCATGAAAATGGGACGTATAGGCCGAGATCGGCTGACCTGTCGCGGAACGCGCGAGCAGCCGCAGAAAGGGAGCGAGGTCTTGTTGCCGCGGGATGATCTTCTCGAGACCGACGCTTGCGATGTGCAGCTTCGGCAGCGCCGTTCCCAGATCGGCGTTGCCTTCGTTTGTCACGACGACGAAGGTGCCGGTCTCCGCGATCGCAAAGTTGATACCCGTGAGTCCCGCTTCCGCGGCGAGAAAGCGTGGCCGCAGATCGCGGCGCGCCACTGCGGTGAGTTCATTCGGGTCGTCGAGTCCCGCCGGACTACCCATTTCTTTCGCGAAGAGAGCACCGACTTCATCGCGACGCAGGTGAATGGCCGGCATGACGATATGGCTTGGTGGCTCATGGCGGAGCTGGACGATCCGCTCTCCGAGATCCGTGTCGATGATTTCGACACCCTCGGCTTCGAGATGGCGATTGAGGCCACACTCTTCGGTGAGCATCGATTTGCTTTTCACCGCGTGGCGGACGCCCCGTTCGCGCAACAGTCCGGCGACGATCTCGTTGTGTTCTCGGGCATCGCGCGCCCAATGCACGACAGCGCCGGCCTGCGTGGCATTGGTCTCGAACTCCATCCAGAGCTCTGGCAGGCGTGTCAGCGCGTGGCGCTTGATCAGCCCCGCCTGTTCCCGCAGTGCTTCCCAATCCGGCACGTCGTCAGCGGCGCGATCCCGCTTCGCCCGCACGAACCAGAGCGCCTCGTCATGCCATCGCGTTCGTTCTGCGTCCGCGACGAACTCACGCGCACGGTCAACGTGGCCCATTGGCTGCGCCATCCTCCTCTGCCGTTGCCGTTGCCGTTGCCGTCGCCTCGCGGAGACTCGACGCAAGGATTTCCGCAACGTGCATCGCACGGAAGTCGTAGCCCTTCTTTTTCGCCAGCCCGTCGAGATGAAGTAGGCAGGAGATGTCCGTCGACGCGATTACATCGGCCCCGGCGGCCCGATGGTCCGCCAGTCGGTCGAGCCCCATTCGACACGACACCGCCTCCTCTTCGACCGAGAAGATTCCACCGAACCCACAACATTCATCGGGCCGCGTGAGATCCACGATTTCGAGTTCGTCGATCGAAGACAGCAACGACTGCGCAGGGTCGACGCGCTTGGGCTCCCGGGTTTCGCTCGGGTTTCCGAGTCGCAATTCACGCAGTGCATGGCAGCTCGAATGGAGCCCCACGCGACTCGCGAATCGTCCCAGTGGCTTCGTTGCCACGCCGTGCCCGACGAGAAACTCGCAGAATTCGCGGGTTCGCCCGGCCACCTCTTCCGCGCGCGAGCCCGGAACCAGAAGGGGGAGCTGTCGTCGGACGGTCGCCGCGCAGCTTCCCGAGAGCGATACGATCTCGTCGAAGCCTTCGAATACGTCGACGAAGTGCTGACCCAGCGATCGTGCTCGGCCGCGCTCGCCGGCTGTGAGGAAGGCTTGACCACAACACGTCTGATCTTCTGGGTACACGGTGTCGAACCCGAACGCATCGAGCACATCGAGCGCGGCCAGGCCGACCTCGGGCCTCAACTGATCGACGTAGCAGGGAACGAAGAGGGCGATTCGCATCTTCAGCGACTCCGGGCTTCCGGCAGTCCGACCGGCGGGATCAAGCGACCGTTGATTGTCCAGCATATGTCGCTCGAGCGTCGCTGAGTAGCCGTGCGGGGTCTGAGACGAGCCACGACCAATCTTGTCGGTTGTCAGCCCGTTTCGCCGAGCTTCGAGTCAGTAACCTGACGGATGCGTCATTTCCAGAAATGGTCGACCCTCGTGCGATCTGACGTAGCTCACTCCCCCCGGAATCGGTTCGGGAATGCGTGTCGAGTTCTCCGATTCGCCAGGGGACTCGGGCCCATCGACAGACGAATCGTCAGATGAACCGCGCTTCCACACAGAACCCGCATGAAGCCAATCTCGCAAGACTTCGAGTAATACCTAAAAAATCGCTTGGAAATTCGGATGAGATTCGAAAGAATACAGGGCGCGCCCCAGACGCTCCGAATCGATCGCTCGATGACCGGTCCCCGGTAATCGTCGCTCTCTCTTTGGAGAATCCTTCCTAGACATAGGACTCAAAGGACGGTTGGGTGTCCCGGCGCATGCGGGCGGCCTTGCCGCGCGATGGAAGATATCGTGTGATGCGCGCAACGCGTGTCTCGATGCGATCCGCGGGAATGGTCCGCGGGGGTGAAAGAGATAGACAGTCGATTTGGTCGTACGCGGCCGAGGAGAGATTGAATGATGAGCTTTAGGGCGACGGTGATCAGGATCACCACTGCCGCAACTAGCGTCACCGCGCAATCGGCAATAGCGGGTTTGGCGATGACCTCGATTCTGGCGGTTTCGACGGTTTCTGCGCAGGGACTCGACGCACCGATCGAGAAGCGTGTCGAAGCGAACGTTGATGGTGCGACGTCTCAGAAGCGTGTCGAAGATATCGCGACGGTCACGGACACCCTGACCTCAGAGTTTCGGCTGACCAACAAGAAGATCGAATCGCTCAATATCTTCAATCGGCAGTTGTCGGCCGTGATCACCTCGCAGAACGAGGAGCTCGCGTCTCTGCAACGTCAGATCGATGGGGTCGAAGAAGTCGGTCGCGCCGT
>JAQBEG010000769.1:0-5198 GCA_032123985.1 Deltaproteobacteria bacterium | reverse complement strand
GACGACCCGATCGAAATCCCAGGCACTCTGCGCCAGCAGCGCCCAGTGATCGTCTCGATCCTGCACGACCCGAATTCGCTCCGAATAGCGAAAGTCTTCCGGGTCGAATCCCGCCTGGGGCCAACGCGCCATTTTGTAGGGAAGGCTCGAAAGCGTTAGGTCGACTCCGTATTCCGTCTTCAAGCGATGCGTCATGACTTCGAACTGAAGCGGACCCATCGCTCCCAAAATCCAACTCGCGGATCCACCTTTGGGATCGCGGAACAGCTGAACAACACCTTCCTGAACGAGCTGCTCGACCCCTTTCTCGAGCGCCTTTCGCTTCTGAACACCGGCTACCTCGACCCGCATGAACGATTCGGGCGCGAAGATCGGAATGCCCGCGTAGGCGATTCCGGGTTCATCCGAAAGCGTATCGCCAATGCGAAAGATTCCGGGATCAAAAAGTCCAACGACGTCACCTGCAAAGGCCTCCTCGACTTCTTCTCGATCTTTACCCATGAGCAGCGTCGAATTCGTTAGACGAATCGACTTTCCCGTGCGCGCATGCAGCGTCGAGCGCCCTCTCACGAACTCGCCAGAGCAAATTCGAACGAAGGCCACTCGATCGCGATGATCGGGATCCATGTTCGCCTGAATCTTGAACACGAAACCCGAAAACGAATGCGCGACAGGATCGATGGTCACGCCCTCGCTTTGTCTGGGAACCGGCCCTGGGGCAAGTTCGAGAAATCGATCGAGAAAGGTACGGACACCGAAATTCGTAAGCGCACTTCCGAAGAACATCGGGGTCTGACTACCCTTGCCGACGAGCGCCGGGTCGAGTTCGGCGCCGGCGCCGTCGAGCAGTTCGAGTCCAGAGCGCACGTCCGGTGCGAAGGTGCCCATCGCCTGGTTGACTGCCTCGGCGTCAGGCTCTCCCCCGATGACGTTCTCCTCGACGCGGTGCATCCCATGATCGCCGCCCGAAAAGAGCACGAGCTGTCGATCCAATCGATCATAGATTCCGCGGAAATCACTCCCGGCACCGACCGGCCAATTCGCGGGAACGACATCGATTCCGAGTACGTCTTCGATCTCCGCCATGATGTCGAGCGGATCACGGCCATGTCGGTCCATCTTGTTCACGAACGTAAAGATCGGGATCCGCCGCAAGCGGCAGACCTCACATAGCTTGCGCGTCTGGTCTTCTACGCCGCGTGCTGCGTCGATCAACATGACGGCGCTATCAGCAGCCATGAGCGTTCGATAGGTGTCCTCGCTGAAGTCACGATGGCCTGGCGTGTCGAGAATATTCACACGATGACCGCTGAATTCGAAATGCAGAACGGAGCTCGAGACCGAAATCCCGCGTTGTTTCTCGAGTTCGAGCCAATCGCTCGTCGCATGCCTGGCCGCTTTCTGCGCACGGACTGCACCCGCTTCGCGCAGCGCGCCGCCATAGAGCAGCAACTTCTCGGTCAGGGTCGTCTTTCCGGCATCAGGGTGCGAAATGATGGCGAACGTGCGCCGTCTCAGGATTTCACGGCGGATCTCGTCTGGACTTCGATGGGTGGACAAGTTTGGCCTTCGGAATGGCGGTCGCGCGTTCTCGACCTTCGATGCGCCCCGTGATTACCCGGCGATGGAAGGCCTCGCAAGGGCAGGCGGCCGCAAAGGCTTCAAGTCAGCTTGCACCCAACCCGAATGACAGCGCTCGAAGCGGGCCGAATAGGCCGCTATTCTGCGCGGCCCGCGCCCGAAGGGCTCGTGATGAGGAGAGCAATGGACATGGCCAATCGTGTCGACGAGATCTTGAGCTGGTACGGCGCCGACAATCCGGGCGTCTTGAAGAATCTACGCTGGATGCTCGAAACCGGACGCCTCGGCGGCACCGGCAAAATGGTGATCCTGCCGGTCGATCAGGGTTTCGAGCACGGCCCGGCTCGCTCGTTCGCGAAGAACGCGCCCGGCTACGACCCTCTCTACCATTATCAGCTCGCGATCGATGCCGGCTGTAATGCCTATGCAGCACCGCTCGGCTTTCTCGAGGCCGGCGCGAGGCAATTCGCGGGCCGGATACCGACGATCCTCAAGCTCAACAACAGCGAGAGCCTGCTCTCCACGACCGATCCGAAACCGGCCGTGACGGGCTCCGTCG
The DNA here is from genome assembly GCA_032123985.1 of Deltaproteobacteria bacterium. GTDB lineage: Bacteria > Myxococcota_A > UBA9160 > UBA9160 > UBA4427 > UBA4427. The sequence continues at coordinate 3,058 of JAQBEG010000769.1, read as the reverse complement.
ATGACGCGCTTCGACTCGGTTGTGCGGCCGTCGGATTCACGATCTATCCCGGATCCGCTGAGCGCAACGAGATGTACATGGAGTTTCGCGAGATCGCCGAAGAAGCTAAATCCGTCGGACTCGCGGTTGTTCTCTGGAGCTACCCACGCGGGTCCGGGCTTTCGCAAAATGGCGAAACCGCGATCGACGTGATCGCCTACGCCGCACAGATCGCCGCCCAGCTCGGCGCACATGTCATCAAGGTCAAACCGCCGACCGAGCACATCGAACAAGATGCGGCCAGTAAGGTCTACCATTCCGAAGGCATCAAGATCGCGAGCCTCGCCGACCGAGTCGCCCACGTCGTTCAAAGCACCTTCAACGGCCGAAGAATCGTGATCTTCTCGGGCGGCGCCGCCAAGAGCACCGACGGCGTACTCGAGGAGGTTCGAGGCATCGCCGAGGGCGGCGCGTTCGGCAGCATCATGGGACGCAACGCCTTTCAGCGGCCAAAGGGAGAGGCCATCGAGCTGCTCCACGCCGTGATGGATCTCTATCGCGATCAGTTGTAGGAGAGCGTTCCGCGACCTCACGAGATCGAGATCCCCGATCCACCAAAATGCGCCAGGAGGCGCCGAGCGCGGCTCAGGCCGACAAGATCGACTGTGTCACAAACTGCTCGAGCGTCTCTCTATTGCTCGGCGCCACCGAGCTGAACACGAGCCCGACATCGGGCAGAAGCTGGTAGGCCGCCTCTGCGTCCAAACGGATCGAACCCGTCCGCGGGAGCGAAAACTCCAGCTGGATTCGTTGTCCGAGTGTGATCGCCTCCGCGCTACGCATGAGACAACCATTCTCCGACAATGACAACACGCGACCCGCCCAGCTTCGGTCGCCCCTTTCACATCGTGCATTGAGCTGCGTCGCGATACGCGGCGTAGAACGCGGCTTGTCTTCGAAGATCTGTTGAACCAGGCGATAAAGGTCGTGGAGTCCGGCCGGCCGTTTGATGGCACCGACTACGCGAGGATCCGTGCCGGTAGCCCCGTGCTTGCCGGTGAGCAAAACGATCGGAACGACCGGCCCTGCGGCGTCCTCGGAATCGGCAAGGACTTCGCCGACGCGGCGCTCGTCGACTAATAATAGATCCGCACGCTGCGTCGGATCCTCGTCGCACATTCGCGCAAAGGTGTCCGGCAGGACCATCCGGTATCCGAGCCGAGACATGATGACGTCCGTCTGTGGGCCGAGCGCATCCCTCGATCCGTGGTGGACGATCGTTCGCTTCCAGAGCGGTGCTTCGTGCATGCAAGCAAAATCGGAAGTCCGAATGTTTGGATTGAGGGAATAATCCCTCAGTTTCATAATACCCGAGGGGAATGAGCTGTGGGTTCGGAGGAATTTTTACAGGCGATGAGACGATTCCTGTGCGTGGTGAAGGGGCGCGGCGGCAGCCTGCTAGCGTGGGGATGTGGATGATGCTGTCACCGGGAATGTCAATCGCGACCTCTCCAGCTGGCTGATGAATCAGCGGCTCGAGATTGAGCGTGTAATGCAGGAGCGACTCGGCGCGGCCGCACCGGCCGACTCGGGCCCAGAGGCGGAAACACTACGTCGCTTCCGCACCTTCACATCGACTGCCCTGATGCGCGGCGAAGCCCCTCGCCCGGTTCTCGACGGTCTACAGCCGAACGAGCGGCGGGTCATGGCCCTGTTGACCTGTTGGGCCGAGGCCGCCTCGGAACTTGCCGGCCCCGATCGTGAAGTCGTCCGCGCAGCGCTCACTCCACTCCTCGATGCCTTTCGGCTCGCAATCCGGACGACCGGCACCAAACGCAAGTCGAGTGGGCGACCACGGGCAACCCGACGCGCAATCACCGCAGCCGTGGATCGTGTTGCCGATCTCTTTTTCGCGCTCGACACGGACTCCGGCGAAATCCTCGATGCGAATCCGGCGGCGGGCGCAGCACTCGGTGTCGCCCGCGACGCATTGATCGGAATCGAATTCAACGCCTTCGTCCCAGTAGACACGCAGGGCCCCTGGTGGACCGCGCTCGACACCATCGCCGAGGGCCAGGACAGCTACGTCTTCATCGCCTCGATGCAAGATCGCGAGGGTCGCTCGATCCGTCTAGAGGCCTCTGCTACGCGATATCCGAGGCCCGATCGCACGCTGGCGCTGATCCTCGCCCGGCCGGCCACCAAGGTCGAGGCGCTGGTCGAAGCGTTGATCAAGGCACAACCGGATGCGGATGCCGGATTTCAGGAAAGCTCCGCCTGAAGAAATGGGATGACCCGAGCCCAGGCCCGTTCGGATGCTTCGGCTCGAAAGGCGGGTTGTCGGGTCTTGTTCAAAAACGCGTGACCCGCCCCTTCGTAGCGATCGATCGTAAAAGCCATCCCGCTCGTGGCCAATGCGGCTTCCAAGGCGTCCACATCAGCGCTCGGAACGAACTCGTCATCACAGCCGAAGGAAGCCCGCAACGGCATTCGCAATCGGCCGCCTAACTCGATCGGCGAATGGGGCTTTCTCTCCCGATTACGCCCGCTCGGGTCCGCGAGCAATCCGCTAGCGTACGAAAGAATTCCATAGAAGGGGGCCGCCGCCGAAAACCAATCGGATTGCGAAGCCGCCAGCAACGCGAATGTTCCCCCCATACACACGCCGACGACGCCGATCTTGCGAGCGCGACAGATCGGCTGAGTGGCCAGCCACTCCGCGCCGAGTTCGAGGTCGGAGAGAACATCGGGATCCGAAAGCGATCGGATGAATGCGCCCGGATCTTCCGTCGGTGGGCCGTCCAGTGCGCGATATAGATTGATCTCGAGCACGCCGAATCCCTCCGCGGCAAAATCCTCGGCCAACGCGTGACTGTGTGGCGAGAGGCCCCATACGTCATGGATCAAGACGAGACCCGGGTAGGAACCTGTTTGATCAGGCCGATGAAACCGGCCCAGGTCAACGTCGTCGACGCGCGTACGCATTCCCATTTTGAGCCCTCCTCTCTGTGCGGCCAGCGTTGGGACGAAACCGTCAGGCTGGCCGAACAGACGTCGCAACCTAGGCCGCCCGCGGTCC
>JAQBEG010000768.1:0-5993 GCA_032123985.1 Deltaproteobacteria bacterium | reverse complement strand
CGAGCCGCATATTCCCATTCATCTTCGGATGGCAGGCGCGATCCTGCCCATTCGCAATAGGCCCTCGAGTCGGTCCAGGACACGTGGACGACTGGGTCTTTGGGGTGATCCAATGCGCTTCGATTCGGGCGCGGTGTTCGCCAGTTGCAACGACGACAGCGTGTAATGTCCCAGCTATACCCGCGCTCTTCCGCGGTCGTCGTGTAATCGGTCTCGTCGACGAAAATTTTGAACTCCGCGTTGGTGATCTCGTTCTGATCGATCTCGAAGGGTGCGAGCGTCACCGTTCTGAGTCGCTCGTCTGCGAAGACCTCGCGCGCGCATTCTCGCTCGCGTCCGCCTCCTTGCTCACAGATCAAGATCGCCCGGTCGATTTCCTGGGGCGTGCTGCCGAGCTGGACGGTGATGGGCAGCGGCGGGCCGTCGACTTCAGCGTCTTGTTTGCTCCAATCAACCTGCGTCGCTGCGAAGGCCGCGATCGCCAGTCCGGCTACGACCGCGGCGAACCCGCCCCACGGCAGACTGCGCCGTGCCACGGCGCCGGTCACCGCGAACGCATTGGCGAAATCCGTGCAGCTCTCGAATCGATTTTCTGGCTGACGCGAGAGCGCTTTCATGATCGCCTTCTCGGCCGACCTGGAAAGAGGTGCCTTGAGTCGTTTGCGATCGAGTTTGGGTGGCGAGCCCTTTTCTTTGGCGATCAAAATGGCTTCATTGGTCTTTCCGGAGAAGGGAAGCTCGCCGGCGATCGCGAGGTAGACCACGGTGGCCAGGCTGTATTGGTCGTAGGATGGCGTGAGGATACGATCGATGGCTTCGGGTGGTGCGTAGGCCGGGGACCCGACGAACGTTCCGACGACCGTCAGTTCTCGGCGCACTTCCTGGGTCGGTGCGTCGGGATCCGCGGCGCCGATCGCGGTGGCGATTCCGAAGTCGGAGAGGACCGCGTTGCCACGCTCGTCAAAGAGAATATTCGCAGGCTTGACATCGCGATGCAGCGAACCGTTCTTGTGAACCGTGTCGAGCGCATCGGCGATCGTCGGCAACCATTCGAGGATTTCCGCGGGCGTCTGCTGTCCGCCTTGCCGCGAAATGCGCTCCCGCAGGTTGCCACCGCGCAGGTATTGCACGACGGCATAGGGGACATCGCCGTGGGAGCCGGATCCCTCGATGCGAAGAATCGCCGGGTGTTCGTGGTTCGCGAGGTCGCGTATCTCCTGCAGAAAGCGCTGTCGGAAGGTACGGTCCGTCATCAGGCGCGCATGCGGGATCTTGACGACGACCAGGCGTTCGAGTTTGGTGTCCCAGGCCAGGTAGACGGTGCCCATCCCTCCGCTGTCGAGAGATTTCTTGATCTCGTAACGATCATCGAGGAGTTGGCCGACGAGCTGATCCTCGTCTTCGCTGTCTGACGTTTCGTCCAAGCCCGCTCGTCCTCCAGATTCACGTTATCCTAACGCGAATGGACGAAGCGGGTGCACCAGGAAATCAATCTTCTCCGGACGCAAGTAGTCCGACGTCGAACACGCATGATGATGCTGCGGTATCGAGTCTGCGGGGCTGGGGCCGCATACTATTGGTCCTTCTGTACCTACTTCCGAAGAACGGGATCTCCCGGTTGGCTGGCCGCTTTGCTTCCCTGCGACTGCCTGGTCCGCTGCAGCGAGCGGAGATCCGACTTTTCTCGCGTCTGGCCGGGGTGAATCTCGAGGAAGCTCGGGACCCGATCGGCGCATACCCATCGCTCCAGCTCTTCTTTACGCGGGCTCTACGCGACGGAGCCAGGCCAATCGAAGGTGATTCGATGTGCTTGATTGCGCCATGCGATGGGACTTGGGGGGCAGCGGGTCGAATCGATGCGGGAACCCTTCTCCAGGTGAAGGGCCGGACCTATTCGGTCGCCGAGTTCCTGGGCGACCCGAAACTTGTCGAGCATTATGAAGGCGGTTTCTTCGCGACCTTCTATCTCTCACCCCGAGACTATCATCGATTTCATACACCAACGGCGGGTCGGTTCGTCCGGATCGACTACCACCCGGGCTCGCTCTGGCCGGTGAACGCGGTGGGATTGCGGGGGATCGACCGACTCTTTGCCCGCAACGAACGCATCTGTGCCTATTTGGAGCTTGATCAAGGCGATGCCGCTACACCTGCGCAACCGATCGCGCTCGTTGCTGTAGGCGCAACGATGGTCGGGAGCGTCCGTCTCACCTTCGACGATGTCCGAACGAACGTGTACGCAGGCCGAATGGAACGTCGGGAGTTTGGTGATGGGGCGCCCGAATTCGCTCGCGGCGAGCAATGGGGCCATTTCGAGTTCGGTTCGACGATCATCATGCTGGTGCCGCCCGATCTCTTCGAGATCCGTCCGCAGCCGGTCGGCCGTGCCCTCACCCTCGGTGAAATCATCGGTCGACGTCGCGCTTGATCGTGATTCCGACAACGCGCGGTTTTGCAACGATCGATCGTCGTCTCGTCCGTCTCGACTCAGCCCGGGAGCTGGGTTGGGACCTGTTCGCGAAGCAAAGGCCAGACGTGCCCAAGCCATCGGCATAGTCGAGAGCGTGTCTCGCGAGGGTCGATGAGATCGTGGACGGAGAAGGATTCCGCCCGAGGAAAAGGGCTACGCCGAGCCGCAAAGGCTTCCTCGAGTTCCGTGCGCTTCGCATCTGGATCCGCCGCCGCCGCGATCTCGCGCCGAAATGCGACTGCGACGCCGCCTTCGATGGGGAGGGCGCCCGATTCCGCGGACGGCCAGGCCAGGACGTGGCATTGCGATCCAAAATGCGCGGCGGCCGCGACACCATAGGCCTTTCGAACCATGACGGAACACCAGGGAACGCGACTCGTGACGACGCTCGCGATCGCCTCGACGCCGAAGCGGATCGTTCCGGATCGTTCGGAAGCCGAGCCGATCATGAACCCCGGTTCGTCGACGAGACTCACGATCGGGAGATGGAATGTGTTGCAGAAATCGACGAATCGACGGACCTTGAGCGCGCCCTCAGCATCCATCGATCCTGCGTAGAAATGTGGATCATTGGCCATCACGCCGACGGGACGGCCCGCGAGACGTGCGAGCCCGGTGATCTGGCTTCGCCCATAGCCCCTGGTCATTTCGAAGAAACTGTCTTGGTCGAAGACGGCCTTCACGACTTTGCGCATCGCATAAACCTTGCGTCGATCGCGAGGAATGATCTCGAGTAGTTCTTCGGCCCGTCGCTCGGGGTCGTCGCTCGGATTGGCTTCACAGGGCGGGAGGGAGAGCACGTTCGTCGGAAGATAGGAGAGGAATCGCTTCATCTGGACGATCGCATCCAGTTCGTCACTTGCGACGTTGTCGACGACGCCCGAGCGTGAATGCACTTTCGCGCCGCCGAGTTCCTGCTTGGTTAGTTTCTCTCCGAGGGCACGTTCGACGAGAGCTGGCCCACCGATCAATATCTGGGCTGTGTCGCGCGTCATCACGGAGAAATGAGATGCAGCCAATCGCGCCGCTGGAAAGCCCGCGACGGCTCCGACTGCGGCCGAAGCGACCGGAACGATCTTCATGATCTGCGCAATCGAGAGAAAGCGAGACGCTTCGTAGACGGGGCCGCCCGCCATGCGCGGCCGAGTGCTCTTGGGACCGGAACCCGCCACGCTGCCCCCGCCGCCTTCGAGAAAGCGAACGAGTGGGACTCGGAGGTCGATTGCGAGCGTTTCTGCGTAGACACTGCGGCGTAGGCCGGCGGGCGAGGGCGAGCCGCCTCGCTGCGTGAAGTCCTCGCCCCCAACGACGATCGGTCGGCCATCGACCGTGGCAAGGCCGAGTAGATAGTTGGCGGGATAGAAGGCTGTGACTCGACCCTCCTCGTCGCGTTCAGCTTCGCCCGCGATGGGTCCTTGCTCTTCGAGGCTGTCGCGGTCGACCAGGGCGTCGAGTCGTTCTCGGATCGTAAGACGCCCGCGTTCGTGCTGCCGCTCGACCGCTTCGGGACCACCCATCGCTCGTGCCGCCTCTCGGCGCGCCCTGATCTCATCGACTTCGGGTTTCCAGCTCATCGTGATTCGAAAACTCCCGTACTCTCTGGTGTTATGACGCGGTCTGGCGACCGGGTGATTCGACGGGTTGACGTTAGAACCACAGTCGTTGGGCATCGAGCGAGGCCAGATCCACGAGACCGACTGCGTTGCGCCCGGAGAGAAAACCTGCGCATTCGCCCGGATTGAAGATCAGCGTGGTGCCCTGCTGCTCGTGCCGATGGCGATGAGTATGACCGTGCAGCACGAGGTCGATTTCGGTCGGCAGCCTGGTCGGTACTTCTTCGGGATCGTGGACGACGAGGATTCGCCGACCGGCCCACTCGAGGGTGCGTGGTGGCGACACAAAATCCATTCCGAAACGATTCGCCTGTTCCTCGAGGCGACAACGATCCGCCTGGTCGTTGTTGCCAAAGACACCAATCATGGGAACCGCGAGCCGGGCGAATTGTTCGAGCACCGCGGGCCCGGTGACGTCGCCAGTGTGGACGACACGATCGACACCGGCCTCGCGAAAGATCTCCACGATTCGTTCCACGTTACTCGTTCGATCGTGGGTGTCGCCGACGACGCCGATGCGCATCCAAGAATGCTACCACGTCGTCGTCGGACCCTCGTGGAAGGCTGTCGATGGTGTTGTGCGGGCTTTGCGCGGGTTTTTGCGGGTTTTGTGCGGGCTCAACGAGGGCGAAATGCAGGCTATAGTGCTTCGGCCCGCTCGTGGATCGCGACGTTGAATCGCGACAGGAGGATCGTAGATGGCTGAGGCGCCGGTTCGAGTTTCCCTGGAAACGATCGAAGTAGAGAAGTCCGAGAGTGTGATGACCGTGACGCTCAATCGTCCGGATCGATTGAATGCGTTTACGATGCAGATGGCGAGGGACTGGTTCACAGTTCTCGACGACGCCGATACTGACGACGATGTGCGCGCCGTAATCGTGACAGGCGCCGGGCGGGGGTTCTGTGCAGGCGCAGATCTCAGTGCGGGCGGTGCGACCTTTGATTCCTCGAACCTCAAAGGCGCCGATCCGAAGAAGATTCATCGCGACGAAGGCGGTCTCCTGACCCTTCGAATATTCCAATGCAGGAAGCCGATCATTGCCGCCGTGAATGGTCCGGCGGTTGGGGTTGGCGTGACCTCGATCCTGCCGATGGATATTCGCCTGGCGAGTACAAAGGCGCGCTTTGGATTCGTGTTTGCAAGACGTGGCGTCGTTCCCGAGGCGTGTAGCAGTTGGTTTCTACCGCGCGTCGTCGGGATCAATCGTGCGATGGAATGGGTGGCGACCGGCCGGGTTTTTGAAGCGCAGGAGGCGCTGGACGGCGGTCTCGTGTCCGAGCTGCTCGAGCCCGATGCGCTATTGCCTCGTGCGCGTGAGTTGGCACTCGAGATCGCACAGAATACGAGTAGCGTCTCGGTTGCTCTTGCCCGACAGATGATGTGGCAGATGCTAGGCGCGTCTCATCCCATGGAAGCCCACCGGCTCGATTCGAGAGCGATGAATTTCATGGGCGCACGGGAGGATAGTCGGGAGGGCGTGACCAGCTTTCTCGAGAAACGACAGCCGGTCTTTCCGCTCCGCGTCTCTCGCGATTTCCCGAAGGACATCGGGCTCCGAGAAGAGCCGCCCTTCGATTCCTGATTCGGTGACGATCCAGCCAGATGCGGAACGCGAAAAATTCCGAGGGCATTGGCCCACCATGAGTGCGCCGAGAAGCGTCTCGGGTATTCTTGCCCTGTGATCAAATTGATCCTTTTTATCGCATTGCTCGTGGTCGGTTATCGCCGATTCATAGCGAGCTATCCGCCAGCGCCGCCCGGCCTTGCTGTGCTTCATCGCGGGGAGGCGGTCTTTGTCGAATCTGCAGCCGAGGTCCTGTTCCCGGGCGGTCCGGGCTTGTCCGTCGCCGGCGTCGATGCGCGGCTTCCGCACTACGTAGATCGCCACCTTGCGGCGCTACCGCGCGGA
>JAQBEG010000767.1:0-5274 GCA_032123985.1 Deltaproteobacteria bacterium | reverse complement strand
GCCCATCTTGTCATGCTTTGGCTTCCGTCGCTCCTCGTCGTTAGACTCGCTAACGGTGGCCGATGACGCCCGCTTCAACGTGCCGCTCGGAGCTGAGAAAACATGGCCGGTTTGTCACCCAGTATTCGACACCTCCGCGATCTCATCGCGATTCCCTCGGTCAACCCGATGGGGCGCAACGATATGCCCGCAGAAATCACAGGAGAGCAGGCCATCGCCGAACACGTCGCGGCTGAACTCTCACGCCTGGGGATGGATGCGGTCCTGGTGGGCCGGGCCGGGCGAACGAGCGTGATTGCGGAGGCCTCGGTCGGGGCGGGTGCCGAGACACTGCTCGTGGCGAGCCATCTCGACACTGTTCCCGTGGATGGCATGGTGATCGACCCCTTTGATCCCGTGATCGAAGGCGATCATATGCTGGGTCGAGGTTCATGTGACACGAAAGCCGGGATGGCAGCGTTGCTCGAAGCCTTGGCGCGTGTGCTCGAGCGCGGTCGGTTGAAGCGCAACGTGATCGTGGTCGGCGAGGCGGACGAGGAACTCGGCAGCATCGGAGTAGGGGATGTGTTGGCTCATCTCGGAGATCGTCGGCCCGATTGGGTGCTCGCGACCGAGCCGACAGATCTTCGTCTGATCAACGCACATAAGGGTGTCGTCCACGCCCGGGTGTGCGCGCGCGGGCGGGCGTGCCATAGCTCGAATCCCTCCGCCGGTCGAAACGCGATCGTGACGCTTGCACGCGCGATTCTGGCGATCGAAGAAGACGCCCGAATTTTTCTGGAGCGGCCGCATCCTCAGCTCGGCCCGGCAACGCTTTCGATTGGAATCGTGAGCGGGGGACAGGCGCCTAATATCGTGCCGGATGAGGCGCGGATCTGGGTCGATCGCCGAACGCTTCCCGGCGAGACCCCCGAACAGGTTCGTCAGGAGATCGAGGCCAGTCTGGCGAACGCCGGCGTCGAAGCGGATGTCATCGTCGAGTCGTGCACCGAAGAGAAACCACCGCTCGAGACAAGAGCGGATTCCAACGCAAGTCTTGCAACCGCAGACGCTCTCGAGTCGGTTGGGCTCTCCGCGACGTGTGAGCATGTGGCGTTTGGCACCGACGCGGGTGTGTTCGGGCGAGCAGGGATTCCGGGCGTCGTGCTTGGCCCTGGCTCGATCAGTGTGGCACACACGTCTCGGGAGTTCGTTCCGATCGCTGAGGTTGAGACCATGGTTCGGATCTTCGAACGGCTCCTCGAGGCGGAGGGGCCAGCTCGCAATTCCTCCCTCAGATAGACGTTGCAGCCCGACTCAAGAGCTGATCGAAGAGGGCCGATGTGAAGGACTGAATCGGGCCTCCGCCCGACGAGGGTTCGATGATGTCGAAGCGAATTGGGACCGTCTCTCTTCTCTGCATCGTGCTGCTGATCTCGAATGGCTGCGCGAGTGGTCCTCCTCCGAGCCCCGTCGAAATGGGAGAGGCCGCCCTTGCGAGCGGAGATTGGCGTTCGGCCAAGAGCCATTTTGCGGAGGCGCTACAAGCAGATCCGGGCTTTGCACGAGCCTGGCTTGGGCAGGCGCACGCGCAGCTGGCGGGTCGGGATCCGGAGGGCGCGCTGCGGAGTTTATCGAGCCTGTCCAGGGTCGATCGGGCGCTCTTTTCTGGGGACGCGCGTTCGACCTACGTGGATGGTCTCGAAGCTGCGACGCACGTGCGGCTCGCGCGCGAACAAAGCGAGGCCGCGCTGGTCGCCGCCAGGGCCCTTGTGAAGTTCGAGCCCGATCGTCGGGATCTCGATCAACTTCTCGGGCGGACACTCGTCGCTGAGGCGGAACGCCGCCGTTGGCTCGGTGATCAGCAAGCTGCGCTCTCGCTTTACCGCGAAGCCACTCACATCGTGCCGAATACCCTCAATGCGTGGATAGGCGCAGCGGAGATCTTGATCGAACTCAAGCAGGGAAAGGAGGCGATGCAGCTTCTCGAAGCCGCACGCAAGACCCATCCGACCGCCGGCCAGATTCGGAGCCTCACGATTCAAGCGCTCGATTTTCGATAGCAGCAGTCTGCCAGGCAAACGAATCAGCGAATCGTCACTCGCACCGGGATCCAGCGATCCACGATCGGCTCGATCACGCCTTCGAGCTTCCAATGAGCGAGCGCCGCATCGAGCAGCGCGAGGAGGCTTGTGTTGTCCCGTCGAACCGCCCAGGCAAAATATTCGTCTGTGAGTGGATGGTAGAGCCCCTGCAGGTCCCGAGCCTTAACGTCGCCGGCTAGACGCCAGATCGTCGGCGCATCGTGCACGAAATAGTCGATGCGGTCGGCCCGTAGACTACGGATTCCGGAGTCGATATCCTCGAACGCGAAACTCCTCGATTGGGTCAGTTGCGTGGCTACGAATTGCTCACCCGTCGTACCCCGTTGATAGCCGACGCGGGCACCACTTCGACGGATCAGTTGCGTCCGGCCGAAGCGCGCGATATCGCTCGTGCGGATCAGGGCAAGCTGACCGACCTGCATGTAGGTTTTGGTAAAGCTCACGCGCTCAGCGCGCTCGGGCGTGATCGACATTCCGCTCATTACGACATCGATCTCACCCCGTACGAGTGCATCGATCAGCTCGGTGAATGGATAACGCTCGAAGATGATCCGTCGGCCGAGGGTGTCGCCGACGAGCTTCGCCAGGTCCGCTTCGATCCCGGTGATTTCGCCGTCGCGCTCGAACACGACCGGGGGATAGTTGGGCGAGACGCCTACGCGAAGGGCCGACCCGCCAAAGGGTCGGTCGCCGCCTGCGCACGAGGTCCAGACAGCGATTAGACACACAACCAGGAGGAATCTAAGGCCGTGGCGCCGGATCTTGCTTTTTTCCTCGATCTTTTGCTGTGACCGCCTGCTGTCGACCTTGATCACCCTTACCCCCGAGCGTTCGGGCAAGCTACTGCCTTGCAGTTGGATCCGCCAATTTCTACGTTGCGTCGCCGAGTAGATACCAGGGGGGGGCGGAGAGCATGACAGAATCGAAACCGACGACGGTTTTACGAAGCGCATACCAGGTACCGGATTACCTGATCGAGACCGTGGACCTGGCGTTCGATCTCCACGAGGACGGAACGCGTGTCGAAGCGCGACTTGACATGCGTCGCCGCGCGGACGCATCGGATGAAAGCGCGCCGCTCGTGCTGGTGGGCGAGGACCTCGATCTGTGTGAGATCGAAATCGATGGTCGCCCGCTTGGCGCGTCCGAGTATCGGATCGAGGAGGATCGGCTCGTTATCCCGGCGCCGCCCGCTCGCTTCGAGTTGCGGACGATCGTGTCGATCCATCCGGAGTCGAATACCCGATTGTCGGGTCTTTATAAGAGCAGCGGGAATTTCTGTACGCAGTGCGAAGCGATGGGATTTCGTCGCATCACCTATTTTCTCGATCGACCGGATGTGATGGCTCGTTACACGGTGTCGATCGAGGCCGATCGTGAGCGCTATCCGGTTCTTCTCTCGAACGGCAATCGAATCGAATCGGAGCTGCTCGATGGGGGCCGTCATCGAGTGCGTTGGGAGGACCCCTTCCCGAAGCCCAGCTATCTATTCGCGCTCGTCGCGGGTGATCTCCGAGTTCACTCCGGTGAGTTCGTGACGATGTCCGGCCGCAAGGTGTCATTGGAGATCTGGGTAGAGCCGCAGAACGTCGATCGCTGCGAACATGCACTCCGGTCGCTTCAACGCGCAATGAAATGGGATGAGGAGAAGTTCGGCCTCGAGTACGACCTGGACATCTATATGATCGTCGCGGTCGGTGACTTCAACATGGGCGCGATGGAGAACAAGGGGCTCAATGTCTTCAACTCCAAATACGTCCTCGCACTCCCGGAAACGGCCACCGACGACGACTACGAGGGGATCGAGTCCGTCATCGCACACGAGTATTTTCACAATTGGACAGGCAATCGGGTGACGTGTCGAGACTGGTTTCAGCTGACCCTCAAGGAGGGGCTGACGGTCTATCGGGATCAGCGTTTTAGCGAGGACATGCATTCCGAGCCCGTGTGTCGTATTGCGGAGATCAAGGGGCTGCGCGCGCGGCAGTTCCCGGAGGACGAGGGCCCGATGGCCCATCCGATCCGTCCCGACTCCTACATTTCGATGGACAACTTCTATACCGCGACCGTGTACGAGAAGGGCGCCGAAGTGATTCGTATGATTGCGACGTTGATAGGCGAGGACGGGTTTCGCAAAGGGATGGATCTCTACTTCGACCGTCACGACGGTCAGGCTGTGACCTGCGATGATTTTAGAGCCGCGATGGGGGATGCGAACGGCCGTGATCTCTCTCAGTTCGAACGATGGTACCTCCAGGCGGGCACACCGAGGCTACGCGCGGTCGGAAAATACGATCGCGAAGGGAGACGCTATGAGCTGACGCTTTCACAGGACTATTTGGAGACGGCGTTCGAGATCGTGGGCGCTGCTGATCGGAAGTCGCTGCATCTTCCCGTTGCAGTGGGTTTACTCCGCGCGGACGGCCGGTCCATTCCTCTGCGACTCGAGGGCGAAGCCAGTGACACGGTCGGCGCGACGACACGCGTGCTGGAGCTAAAGGACGCGGAAGAACATTTTGTCTTCGAGGACGTGGATGTGGAGCCGGTGCCTTCGATTCTGCGCGGCTTTTCGGCGCCCGTGCGATTCGAGATGGCACGGAGTAGAGAATCGCTCACGTTTTTGATGGCACATGATGACGATCCGGTGAATCGATGGGACGCCGGGCAACAGCTCGCGCTCGACCTACTCGTCTCGACTGCGGATACGATGAAGCAGGGTGGCACGCCCGAGCTCGATCCCGGTTTTGCGGCGGCCTGGGGCCGGCTGCTCACGGACGGCGGGCTGGACGGTTCCTTGCGTGCGCTCGCGTTGACGCTCCCGGGAGAAAACGTGGTGGCGCAAGAGATGGATGTGATCGAGCCGGAGGCGATCCATGCAGCGCGCGAATTTGTAGGCAAGGCCCTGGCTGCTGCACATGCTGAGACGATTTGGTCTACCTATCGCACGCTGGCGCCCAGCGGTCCCTATCGTCACGAACCAACGTCGATCGATCGACGAAGGCTGCGTAACACCGTCCTGAGGTCGCTCGTCTGGGGCGGCGAACCCGAAGCGATCGAAGCCGCCTGGTCGCAGTACGAGAACGCGGACAACATGACCGACGCCCAGGCGGCCTTTCTGGTTCTGGCAGACCAGGAGCACACTCGATGCGATGATGGGACGAGAGTGTTCTATGATCGTTGGCGTGAAGAT
>JAQBEG010000766.1:0-2515 GCA_032123985.1 Deltaproteobacteria bacterium | reverse complement strand
ATGCCCCCCTCCCCGATTCTCCGGGTCAGGCGGTACGGACCTATGCGTTGGGAGTCAGGAATGGCGGAGCCAGGGTCCGCCGTTTCGGTCCCGATCTCAGTCGGACGGAGATCTCCTGCCTGCGAGTCCGCGTCCGCGGCGAGCAGCGCTTCGACCTCGCGTCGCAGCTCGATATCGTCGCCGCAGGCTTCTCCAAGAAACGCTTCGCGAGATGCGAGCGGGATCCCGAGCGCGATATCGAGAAGTCTCTGTATTCTGCGTTGTCTGTCGTCGGCCATGGGCCCATCCTTCCTGCCCGGCGGCGTGGTCCGAGCGTACCATTCGGCGACGACGAAAAGGCATTGTATCCTCCGGGAGCCCCATGACGGAATCACTCAAAGCACCCGCGTGGCTGGAGCGCGACGACGCCTCGACGGTGCCCGTCCTGAGTTCCTGCTCGATCGGCCGCGCGCCCGGCAACCAGTTCGTGCTGGCCGATGAGAAGGCGTCCCGCAAGCATGCCCTGATCCACCGGCAGGGAGAAAACGAGTACTGGCTGGTGGACCTGGGTAGCAGCAACGGCTCCTACCTCGACGGTCGCCGCGTCTCGCAACCGATGGCCCTGCGCGACGGTTCGGTCATTCGGATTGGTTCATCAACGCTCCTGTTTCGGCAGAGCACGGGGACATCCCATCCGAGCGCCGAACCCCACTGGACCGAAGGGACGGTCCAAGACATCCGCATCGCGCCCTGCTGGCTGTTGCTGGCGGACATCGAAGGCTCGACTGAGCTTTCCCGCTCGTTGCCGGCGCATCAATTACCGGTCATAACCGGCCGGTGGTTTTCGGAGTGCAAGCAGGTGATCGAGGCCAACAGCGGCTCGATCAACAAGTACCTCGGCGACGGATTCTTCGCCTATTGGATCGACATCGAGGGCACGCTCCCGCGCCTGGTTGGCGCGCTTTCCGGACTGAAGCGGTTGCAGGCCGCCGAACAGCCGCGCTTCCGCGTCGTCTTGCACCACGGCGACGTCTCGATGGGCGGCGTCGCGTCGATGGGTGAAGAGAGCCTGTCGGGCCCCGAGGTCAACTTCGTGTTCCGGATGGAAAAACTGGCGGGAGGTCTCATGCACCTCACTCTGATGAGCGAAGTCGCCGGCGCCAGACTCGGTGACCGCCTTTCCGTGGAGCCCGCCGGCCGGCACGCGCTGAGCGGGTTCGAGGGTGAGTTCGCCTTTCTGACCTTCTGATGCGCCGGTTATCAGAACACAACGGACTGCGAGTCCGCATCCGCCCGCAGCAAAGCGTCGACCTCTCGCCGCAACTCACGACTCGGCCTCTTTCCGATGACCAGATCGCCGTTCGTTGCGAGACGCCGACTGACACAAGTGCTTCTCACACTCTCAAATCTCAAAGGACCCGATATCGCCTGAAAGGTATCCAGGAAACCCGCCACGTGGGCGGTTCACCCCGTACTATTTCGGGCGACGAAGTGCCGTGACCCTCGAGGGGTACTCCTATCTAAGTCTGGTCAAAGAGCGCGAGTTCACCCCCCCGAGCCAGTCACGGCTACCGCCGTGGACGGCATCACGCTCGGGGGCAACTCATGACAACCAGCAACGCTCTCGTGACTCAAGTCGTCTACTCCGTAGACCTGCGAGGAGCACTCGGCCCCATCAGCGATGAATGCTCGATCCCGTGAGGAGGAAACCCATGCGACCCTTCCTGGTCCTCTGCGCGATACTCCTGACCGCGACGGCGGTCGTGGCCAGCACGGCGACGGTGAGGTGTCTCACCCCCAACGGTGGCTTCCTCATCGACGGACAGAACTTCACCGTTCTGACGCAGGGCCAAACGGCGCAGATCGAAGTTCTGCCGGACGGGAGCCTCGTGACCCTGTGGTCTTGCGGCTGGGAGAGCCCCGACTGCCAGTGGCTCCCGTACACGGTCCTTCCGGGTTCGTGGTGGGAAATCGTCAGCGCCGGCGGCGTCCGTATCGTGATGTCCGCCGTCGACAGTCCCCCCGAGGTTCCTTCGAGGGAGATCATCCTCAACGACCCACTCCCTCGGGTGGGAGACTCCGACGCGGAGGCGCAGGTGCTCGGCCTCCCCGACGGCCGCGTCACGGTTCTCATGCTCGAGGACTTCCGGCTCCGGGCGCTGTGCTCGGCGAACGGGGGCCAGACTTTCGATCATGAGATCGACGTCTACGGCGCACCTCCGGAAAACGCCGTGCTGGCGTACAACGCCTTGCTCCTCGACAACGGCGAGCTGTACGTCGCGATGGTCGTCGGCGACCCCGCCGGCGGCGATCGCCTAGAGGTGATCAGGAGTCCGGATGCCGGACGCACGTGGGGGCCGGCGGCGATTCTGCTCTCCCGCGATGCGCCGGGGAGCTTCGCGAATCCTTCCGGATACTGGCTTCGCATCGCAGCGACGGCCGAAGGGCGTGTCGCGATCTTGACGTCCCTGCTCAACAGCTCGAGCCCGGTCGCGGTTGCCGTCAGCAGCGACCGCGGAGAGAGCTGGACCTCGCC
>JAQBEG010000765.1:0-8789 GCA_032123985.1 Deltaproteobacteria bacterium | reverse complement strand
GCTAGCTGATAGGGTGCCAACACGAAACCGGTGATGACGGTGCTCCCGAGCGGTTCTGAGACCGTATTGAAAGTCCGGGCCCAGAGCAGGTGCCATCCATCGAATGCCCGACGTTTGGCCAGTCGTATCGGATCGTCGTCGATCGTCCGATCCAAGCGCGAGCGTATTCGGGGATCGAGTCCGCGACGTTTTCGAAGAATGCGCGAGGCGGCTCGATAGGCAATTGGATTGTCGAGAGTGGAGTTCCGGACATCGATTGCAAGGGGGATCAGCTTGTCGTTCTTGTGTCGCGGGTCGATCAGCATGAGCTCGTCGAGTGCTTCTTCGACAGCGGGTGTTGTGGCATTGACATCGGAAATAGGGCGCCCGACGGGCCGCTTCGCGATGAGCGCTGCCCGCGCGAGACTTGCCGCTGCGAGATCGTCATCGCTTGGCAACCATCGCTGCCGCGGCACGAGCGGTTCGAGGATGTCATCGACGACGATCGACCGTGATGCAAAGCAACCGCTACAGAGCGAGATCAGGGTCGCGAAAAGAATCCATCGCGTAAGCGCCCTGCCGGCGCCTCCTCGCCTAACGATCGAATCGGTCTGCATCGACTGTCAGGGTCAGGGCGAGGAAAGCTTCCAGGCTACGTGAGGCTTCGAGTTTCTCCGGCCGGCCATCGTGGCTTGCGACGAGTTCGAACAGATGAATCGCGGCGTCGACCAATTCCCGAAACTTCGCGGGGTCGAAGCCGAGGCTCTCAGGCGGGAGGGCAGCGAGGTATTCGCGACTGAGCATTTCGTAGAAATCTGCGAGTCGGAGCAAATGACGGAGACGGTTCTTGCTGCCTCCGTGTCGAGTGGCGACTCGCTGTAGCTCTTGCAAGGCAATAATGGTTCCGTCTTCGAGAACGGCTCGCATGGCAACAAAATATTGTCCACGGATCCAATCCGCACGTTCGATCTCCTCCTGCACGATCCAGCGATAGTGGCTGTCCTGGAGCTCGCTGAGAAGGCCGGATAGGATGGCGATTCGCTCATCGAGCTCGATGCGGACGGACTCGGAATCGAGAGGAAGCGGCGCGACTCCGGCGGCGGCGAGTGGATCGACGACGTCGATTCCAACCAAAACAGCTCGCTGGATCCGATCACAAATCGCGGCGCTTTCGAGTGCATCCTGACGAAGTTCGCTCGAGAGTCGCGCACTCTCGCGATACTGCTGTGCTGCGAGGTCGAATGCGCGGAGTCGTTCGAATGCCCGCCCCTTCGCGAAGGCGATGACATCGTCCATGTAGCCGCTACGAACGGCGCCCGCCTCCGCTCGTTCCAGGCTTTCGAGTCGCAGCAGTGAAGCGCGGTAGACATTTCGTCCCGAGAAGTCGTTTGCCGGTGGGAAGCGGTAGGTGTCGTCAGGCACGTGTCGCCGGAGCACCGCGACGGTTTCCAGGATTCCCTCGCTCGGGCTGTAGCGCGCTTCAGCCTGTTTGGTGCTGAATTTTGTACATCCCTGGCTCGTGATGAGAAGGGCGAATATTCCAATGGGGATGAGGATCGCAGGCGCGATCGAATTGGGTGCCATGGGATCGGTGAGTCGCGGGCTCAACCGCTCGTCCGTAGCGAGCCGCGACTCGTGCGGCGGCGTTCCCGAGCACCGCGTTTCGACTTGCTGTCGCCGCGTCGTGTAACGACGGCATTGAGCATTTTTTCGGTGGCGATGATTGCGGCCGCGAGCTGATCAGAATCGACACCGAGCGTCGAGAATGTCTCGCCAGCTCTTCGCCGACCGGAAGCCAGCGTTTCTTCGGTCAGCCAGGTGATAGTCGTTTCGACGAGCGCCCCAGTTCGACCGCCCGGCGGAATGCGTACCCGGTAGTCAGCCAGGATCGGAACCTCGATCTCGAGTGCGCTTGCAGCTTTCTTGAGGGCATTCATGAAAGCGTCATATCCACCGTCACCGCTGGCCTCGGCCTTTTCGACGACGCCCTTGTAGGCCAGCGCGACCTGTGCCTCCGGAGGCTCGCCACTCGCCACGTCAACGCGGTACGAGTCGATCTTGACGAATTGAGTGTCGGGCGTCTTCAGAACGTCCGCGATCAGATAGGGCAAATCGTCGGGCGTAACGATGTGCTTACGATCGCCAAGATCGACGATGCGCTCGAGAACGAGATCCCGATGTGCGTCCGGAAGAGCGATTCCGAGCTCGAGCAGATTGTGATCGAGAGACGCTTTACCGGATAGTTTGCCGAGCGCATAATGACGTGCGCCACCAAATCTCTTGGGCGCGAGTCGTGTTGTGTAGAGATCGCCTTTGGCGTCGCCGTCTGCGTGGATTCCGGCCGTCTGCGTATAGACGTCGCGACCAACGATCGGCGTGTTCGCGGACAGCTCCTTGCCCGAGAAAGTTTCGACCAGACTCGCCACGGCGGTCAGTCGGTCTTCCCGAACGCCGGTGCGCGCATCGCTGTGGTCGTGGATTGCCGCCACCACCTCCGCGAGAGACGTATTGCCTGCTCTTTCGCCCATTCCGTTCACGCTCGTATGGACACCGCGCGCGCCTGTCTGGATCGCGGCCAGACAGTTCGCAGTAGCGAGGCCGTAATCATTGTGGCTGTGATACTCGAAATCGACCGCGGGCCAGGTCGCGGTCATCAGCCCGACGAAACGTGTGACGTCAGCGGGCGAAAAAATACCCAGCGTGTCGGGGAGATAGATGCGCGCGACGCGCAGCTCACGGAGCTGCTGAACCAAGGCGAACACGTAGTCGAAGGAGTCACGAACGCCGCTGGACCAATCCTCGAGATAGACGTTCACCGTGAGTCGCTTCTTTCGGGCATAGCGAATCGTCGTCGATATCTGCTCGCGATGCTCCGCCGGAGTCAGACCCAGCTGCTCGACGCAATGGCGCTCCGAGCCCTTGGTCAACAGGTTCATCACCTTACCGCCGGCACCGCAGATCCAGTCGACGGATTTCTTGCCGTCGCTGTAACCGAGCATCTCGACCCGTTGGATCAGTCGGGCCTTGCGCGCCCATTTCGCGATCGCGACCGCGGCCTCGAGTTCTCCCGCCGAAACCCGAGTCGACGCGATCTCTATCCGATCGACCTCGACGTCGACGAGTAGCATTCGCGCGAGCTGCAGCTTCTCCGCAGGGGTGTACGACACGTTCGGAGTCTGTTCTCCGTCGCGCAGAGTCGTGTCCATCACCGCCACTTGGGGGGCGTCGACGGGCGTCCTCACGGATCGCTTCGTGCTGGACTTGGGAATGGCTGTCATTTGGGTTGTCTTGGCCTGGGCCGAATCGACCCCGAACGGATATGGGCTTCGGGAGCGCCGAAGAGTACCCCGCGTCGATCGGACTGGCGAGTCAGTGCGGCGAAGGGCGGGGGCGCTAGTGTCCTCACCTTCGGGGGAGTGAGATCGGGAGGCGAACAGACGTGGAATCGACGGTTGTCGAAGTCGAGCCCGACCGAGAGGGCGAGCGGCTCGATCGCTTCCTTGCTGAACGGCTGGGGATCTCTCGCGCCCGCGTGCGTCATCTCCTGGAGGTCGGGCGCGTCTCGAGAGCCGCTCGAGTACTGGCACTTTCGGACAAATCGCTGGCGATCGGGGCGGGTGACGCCTTCGAGATCACCGGCTCGCTTCGCGCAGAGGACGAGCGGCCGGAGCCTCGTCCGGATCTCGATTTGAGCATCGTCGCCGAGGGCAAGGGCTGGCTCGTCGTCGACAAGCCGGCCGGTTGTGGTGTCCATCCGCTCCGGCCAGATCAGAACGACACGGTCCTGAATGCGGTGGTCGCACGGCACGAAGAGATCGTGGGCATCGGTGAAGGGGGGCTGCGCTCGGGGGTGGTGCATCGACTCGATGTCGATACGACGGGCGCGCTCGTCTTTGCCACCGACGAAGCTCAATGGAAGAGATTGCGCGGCGCGTTCAGCGAGCATCGCGTCCAGAAACACTATGTCGCTCTGGTGGTCGGACAATTCGAGAGGGCTCGGCGGGTCGATTTGTCTCTTGCGGTCACGCGCCATCATCCGGCGCACGTCGAGGTCGCCAACGACGGACATGCCTGCCGGCAGCGCGTGACGCCGATCGAGACTTTCACGGGCGCGACCCTCGTCGAGGTTCGACTAGAAACCGGCTTTCTACATCAGATCCGAGCGACGATGGCGCATCTAGGGCATCCGATCGTTGGGGATGTGGAATACCGGGCTAGCGACGACGAAAATCCAATCGAAGCGCCACGGCAGCTATTGCATGCGGCGCGTTTGGTCGTCGACGAAATCGCGGTGAACATTCCGCTTCCGGCCGATTTCGAGGCCGTGCTCGCGACGCTTCGCGAGGCCAAGGCTTAGTCGTCGACTCCGTCGCTAACGCACGCGAAGCAGGGTCAGTCCGTCTGAGACGGCTAGCATCACGCGGTCGAAACGCTCGTCTTTTGCCAGTCGGTCGTTGAACGCTCGAATCGCGCGCGTATTATCATCGTCGATCGCCTCATCGATCACGTTTCCGCTCCACAGCACGTTGTCGACGAGAATTAATCCACCTGGTCGAACGAGTCCGTGCAGTAGCTCGAGATAATCCTGGTATTCGCTCTTTACAGCATCGATGAATGCAAAGTCGAAGGATTGGTCTTGTGCAAGCTCGCCGAGCGTGTCGAGCGCCGGTGCGATGCGTAGGTCGATTTTGTCCGCGACGCCCGCCCGCTCCCAGAAGGGCTGGCCCACGTCGGTGAACTCACTGCTTACGTCGCAACAGATGAGTTTCCCATCGTCGCTGAGACCACGTGCAATGCAAAGCGCCGAATAGCCGGTAAACGTCCCGACTTCGATCGCGCGGCGTGCTCCAATCAGCTTCGCGAGAAAGTTCATGAAGGCGCCCTGCTCGGGCGCGATCTGCATCATTGACAGGCCGCCGAGCTTGTCCCGGGTTTCCGAGATCAGTTCACTCAGGATCTCATCGGGCGGGGTGCCATGTTCGACCATGTATTGATGAAGGGGCGCAGATAGGCCAAGGCTCTTGGTCCATTCGTCGGGTTCACTCATCGGATTCCTCCACAACGGCTGTGCGACGCGGACTCGAAGTCTATCATCCTCCCGAATGGCTGGCAGCAAACGAACAGATCAGGCTTTGCGCGAGGCGATGACCTTCCTTCTCGAATCACACGATCGCGTGATCGCCGAGCAAGATGGTCCTGCCTTCGCAAAATCCATCGGTGAGATACGGGACCTCGCTCATCGCCTGCGGACCCGATATGCCTCGGCCGACGAGAAGAAGCTGGTAGGAAAATTCGGTCGTATGAAAGTTGTGGAGCTGCTCGATGTCGCCCGCGCATTCACGCTGATCTTCTGGCTCTTGAACGTTGCCGAGGAGCGTCATGCGGAGCGGGGGCGGGGAAAGAATGATGTTGGGAGTTTCCTCTCACTTTTCAAACGTCTACGAAAGGACGGTGTTTTGTCGGAAGTCGTCACGCAGGGTATCCAGGATCTGCGTGCGACGATCGTGTTGACCGCGCATCCGACGGAGGCGCTGCGTTGGTCGTTGCGAGAAACCCTGGACCGAATCGACCGGCTCCTTTCGAATCGGGAAAACGCGAGCGGATCGAACGTCGTTCTCGTCGAAGAGGAAATTCTGGCCGAAATCACGGGGCTCTGGCTCTCGACGACCCTTCGGACGCGCAAACCTACGCCTCTCGATGAGGTTCGTTATGCGATTCATGTTCTCAATAGAGTGCTCGTTTACGCCGTGCCGGAGGTAACCTCTCGACTGCTTTCCGCATTTCAGGAGGTTTACGACGAAGGGTCGTCGAAGCGCATCGAACACGCCGCGCATCGAAGCCTTCGGATTGGCTCCTGGATAGGCGGAGATCGCGATGGGAACCCTTTTGTGACCGCCGAGGTCACTCGGGAAGCACATCGATTCTATCGCGAAGCGATTCTCGAGCATTATCGGAATCGGATACAGCCCTTGATCGAGAAATTGACGATCTCCGATCGTCGAATTCCGAATTCAGAAGCGCTCGATGCTTCGATCGAACGCGACTTCGCGACGCTCCCCGAACTGGAGGCGCGCGTCGACGGACGGAATACTTCGGAGCGCTACCGCATCAAGCTGAACGCGATCATCGTCCGTATCGAGGCGACGCTCGAGGAAGAACGGACGTCGGGCGAGCTGGGCACGCTGGGCGGGTACGCGAATGTTCGGGCATTGAGCGCGGATCTCGAACTGATTCGTGATTCTCTAGTTGAGAATGGTGCGAGCCGGATGGCGAGCGGTGCACTCGCGAAGCTGATCGACGAACTCGACGTATTTGGGTTCGATTTCGTTTCACTCGATATTCGACAGAATCAATCTAAACATCGCCAAGCCCGATCCGAATTGATCTGCCCCGTTGACGGGCCGCTGGAATCTCTACCGCTTTCGAAGCAGCGAGCGTTTCTCGAGAGGGTGATTCTATCCGACGACAGCATCCCGATTCCAGATTCCGGACTCTCGGGTGACGCGCAAGAAGTAGTCGATACGCTCCGTTTCGTAGCAAGCTTGCCGATTCCTCCCGAGGGTCGGTCTATTCGTGACCTTGTCATCAGCGATACCGAGAACGCCGTTCCCGTTTTGGAACTACTCGCTCTGTGTCGCCAGGTTGGGCTCGTTCGACCGGGCGGTTCATCGGGCTTCGAAAGCGATGTCAATATCGTGCCACTCTTCGAATCGATCGGGAGTCTTCGGGGTGCGATGGCGTCGATGGATCTGCTCTATGGATCCGACGCCTATCGGCGCCAGCTCGAAGCACGCGGGATGCGTCAACAGATCATGCTCGGCTATTCGGATTCGATGAAAGACGGCGGCTATCTGTCTGCTTGTGCCGCGCTCGAACAGGTTCAGCGCGAACTTGCGGAGCAAGCGGAGCGTGAGGGTGTTCGTCTGGAGTTCTTTCATGGCCGCGGCGGAACGATCGCACGTGGAGGAGGCCCGACCCACCGCGCAATTCTGGCGCAGCCTAAGGGAACCGTGAAGGGGCGCATCAAGATGACCGAACAAGGCGAGGTCATTGCTTCGAAATACGGTACGCAAAGCTCCGCCGCATATCATCTTGAACTCATGCTTGCTGCGACACTCGAAGCATCGATTGAAGGCGGGACGGTTGGCTCAGCGAAGGAGCCGCCCTCTGCTTGGCGCGAAACGCTGGCCGCGCTCGCGGATGCCTCGAACAACGCCTATCGCGATCTTGTCTATGAGACCGACGGCTTCGTCGATGCTTTCTACGCGATGACTCCGATCGAAGAAATCTCGGCGCTCAATCTCGGAAGTCGTCCAGCGAAGCGAACGGACACACGCGCGATCGGGAATCTGCGTGCGATTCCCTGGACATTTTCGTGGAATCAAGCTCGAATCCTACTGCCGAGCTGGTACGGCGCCGGCTCGGGTTTTGCATCTTTCTGCGATCATCATCCGGGTGGTCGTGGCAAGGCGTTGGGTCGATTGCGGGCCATGTATCGACGCTGGCCCTATTTTCGAACTGTCATCGATAATCTCGAACAAGTTCTGGCGAAGACGGACCTCCATGTTGGGGCTCGCTATGCGGAACTCGCCCGGGGAACGCCCAGCGGGTCGGAAGTGTTTCTGCGAATCGAGAAAGAGTTCCAACGTACGCTGCGTTCGGTTCGCGACATTTCGGGAGAGCGGGTTTTGCTCGCGCGAGATCCAGGGCTGCGCGAAGCGATCGACCATCGGGCGCCGTACCTCGACGTGCTCTCGTATTTGCAGGTCGAGTTGCTCGAGAGAAAGCGAACCGGTCGCGGCCTGGAGCCCGGGGGAGATGATCTGGCACGAGTCGAAAGAGCGATCCATCTCACGATCAACGGCATCGCGGCGGGCCTGCGTAACACAGGTTGAGGTTGGCCCCGAATCGGGCGTTTCAGTCGGAGCCTCGCATCTGAAGGGCCATCGCCCGCGCACGGGCATCCTCCGCCTCGGGAATCAGGCCTTTTTGCATCAGAATTCGTGAGAGATTGGTGTGTGAGAGCGGATCGTCTGGTTCGAGTTCGACAAGTTTTTCAGCGGCCTCGATCGCCGACTCGAGTTCTCCCTTTTTTGCCAGCGCCATCGAGAGGCCGTTCCAGGCGATCGCCAGCGTGGCGTCTACGGCCAGCGCCTCTCGATACCTGGCGATTGCTTCGTCGATCTGACCCTTGACGAAGAAATCGAACCCCTCCTTGTATATCGTTTTGGCACCGGACTTTTTCTCGACTTCGAATTCAGACATGGTGAAACGCTCCTTTGGACCAGAGTATACTTTTCCGACGATGGAGATACGGACGCTCAACACCCAGGAACGGCTGACTGTAGCCACGATGCTCGACGGGTGGCGTCTCGCCGAGGGATGGACGGCCGGCGATCGCTTTCGCAGGCAGATCGAATTCGATCCAACCTGGTCCGACGAGAATATTTTCGTCGCGATCGAAAAGAATCGCATTCTCTCGGTCGTTTCGATCCTGCCGCGTCATCTCAAGATTCTCGGACACAACATTCCGGCTGGCGGGCTCGGAAACCTCTACACAGATCCAACGATGCGCAGTCGTGGGATTGCGACGGAGCTGCTCGAGAGCGCTTGCAATGCGATGCGTTCGCGTGGGCTCGAACTCGGCGTTCTCTTTCCGGGCGCGCCGCCTGGAACGTCGGGGTTCTTCGAGAAACGGGGTTGGCATTCGTGGGAATGAATCCGTCGTACCAGGCATGAAAATGACCCTCTTTATCGATCTTCCTGGAACAACAGAACCATTCTGCATTACCCAAAGCAAAGTCTCCTGG
>JAQBEG010000764.1:0-7128 GCA_032123985.1 Deltaproteobacteria bacterium | reverse complement strand
GGCCGAGCGTCCCGTCAGCCGGCGCACCCGAGCTGCGCAGATGCCTCGCCGCGAGAATCGTCGAACCAGGCTGCGCAGAGCGCAGCGCGAATCCGGGATCGCGCCTCGAGCAGCGCGACGGCCTGCTCCGGGTCACTCGGTCGGAGGTCGTCGAGCGCGTCGAGTAGATCGAAGCCCTCGGCATCAGGTCCATGCTCTCGCAAGAAGTGTCGCGCACGCTCCCACGTCGGCTCGTCCTGGGATGATGCCAGCAGCTCGATGGCCTCCTGAAGATCGGTCACCAGGGGCTCGGCCTCATTCGTCAGTGTTGTTGCGGCGAC
Source organism: Deltaproteobacteria bacterium (assembly GCA_032123985.1). Lineage (GTDB taxonomy): Bacteria > Myxococcota_A > UBA9160 > UBA9160 > UBA4427 > UBA4427. The sequence goes on along the minus strand of JAQBEG010000764.1, from coordinate 6,808 downwards.
TGCGGGAAGTGGGACGGCGGTGGGCGCCAGACTACGCCTTCCGGCCGCGCGTGGGCCGGAGTCCTCGGACAGCGCGGCGCGGTCTGACACCACAGCGGCGGGCAACTGTACGAATGCCGTTAGTTCAGGTTGCGTTTCGAGGAGGGCCAACGACACGACGAGCCCTGACACCACAGCGGCCAGCAGGAGCGCGGGCCTGCACGTTCTCGCGCGAGCCGGCTCGCCGGCCGTCTCACGCGGAACCACTGCGGCGTCGGCGGTCCCAGCGACGGTTCGGCCTATCGGCTCGCGCGCGAAACCGGACGAGCAATCGGTCCCCGGCATCGGCATCGGCCCAGATGAAGAATCGGACGCGCGATCGGGCTCGCGCATCGGCGCAGGAGAGGAACCGGACGATCGATCGGGCTTCGGCACCGACGCAGGCAAGGCGTCGACGACGACCAGGGGCTCCGGCTCGGCGGGTGGCTCGTCTCGGGGAGCGCCCACAGAGGCCGGATCGGCGTCCACCAGGACTGTCCAGGCGCCTTCACCGAGGAGTTCTTCGATCGTGTGCAGATGATCGTCCGGCGTCGCCGAAGGCGGTGGCGCGACGGCCTCATCGACCTCGAGAGCCTTCGACTCGTCCATTGTACTGCGCATCGATTCGCATAACGTCGGATCGGCTGACCCTGGCGTCTCCGCCTGCGACCGAGGAGCGACCGCATCGTTGTCTTTGCTGTCGTCGTCGCTGTCATCGTCGCTGTCATCGTCGCTGTCATCGTCACTATTGTCGTCGTCGCCGCTCGACAAAGAGAACGAGACGCGGGAATCGGTCTTGAGACGGACGAGATCGACGCAGCCCCCAAGCCCGGTCAGAGAATCCAGGAAGGCATGGTGATCCGTCGCCGCCAGAACGACTCGGGAGAGTGGGGTGGCCCCGCACGTCAGGGCGGCGAGCCAACGCACGGTCTCCGCCGGCAGCAAGTCCGCCGCGTCGACCAGCAAGAGGAGCACTGCTCCTCGAGCTGCGAGGTTCTCGGCGTGGTGCTCGAGGGCAAGCCGCGGGGCGTCGCCGGAAGCGTGACCGATTGCGTTGAGGACCCGGCGCGCAAACGCATCCGGCGGAAGCGGCGCGCCTCTGATGATCAACGGATTCACGTACTGCTCGAAGCCAGAGGCGACCTGCTGGAGCAGGACGGCAACACCGGCGGAGTCGGCGCTCTCGAGCAGCACGAGGCCTCCGATCGCGCACGCGCGGCCGAGCGCCGCGCGTGCGCGATCCATCGCCTCAGCCGAGGCGACCTCGCGGAAGTCCACCCGCTTGCTCAACTCGCTCGACCCTACTGGCTGCCACGCCACCGACGCCACAATGACCTCCAAAGGTCCCACGAATTCGGAACCGACGACTAAAACATGCACGTCGTGTGCCAGTCTCAGCAAACCCGCTGCGTTTCGGGACGCTCTGGAAGAGCCTGCCGAGCGAACTGTCAGGACGAGCGGCGTTCTCCGAAGCCGCCCCGGGAAGTCTAGTTCCTACTGTCTATCTTCCGCTCGCTCCGCATGGTGGGTCTGCCCCGATTCGGTAGACACTTTCATATACCGCAGGGCCAGGCCCCTCCTGACCTGTTCTCTTGTCATTCACGACCGGGGGTCCGCGGGCAGAGTCCCCGGGTGTCCCGTTCTTCAGCTCGAACTCCACTGGGTCTTGGTGAACAGGTAAAACAAGCGGCGTTTTCAGCACCGCCGCCAAGTAGGGATATGACAACCAAGTTCAGACCGATGCATAATCGCTCCGTTCCAGGGAGTTGCCTGGCGTCGAACTCTGGCATTCTGACCGAAACCCTTTGAGCGAAGACTGCCGCTAGTCGGCATATCCGTCATGCGGCATCAGGGCGTGTGCGCATTATTCGCACATTCTTTGTCGGACTTTGTCGGAACCCTCCTCGCTACTGGACTGGGAACGTGGATGGATATCGCCCATTCAGAGGCGGATCGTGCTCTGAGCGCGTTTGCGGCTGCATCACGATGGCGGCAGTACGATTGTCCCGGATCGTCGGATGTCCGCCGGCCGACGTGTGTCGAAGATGGTGTTGTGACGGAGCCAACATCGTATACCTATGTGATTCCAGTTCTCCCCCTTGTGTCAATGGTGTCAATTGTGTCAATGGTGTCAATTTTGTCGTCGGGCTTCCAGGTCGATCCGCTGCTTGGAAGCGGCTCCACCAGATTGGTTCTGTGGTACGGACTCGGAACGTATGACATTCTCGTATTGTCCGGCTGGATCTCCTGACGCCGCATAACAACCCCCTGAACCTGTCGTGGCGCTGCCAGGCCGATAAATGCACGACAGGCACGCGGACGCAGCGAATCCGCGATCCGCTCGACTCTTCGACTTCATTATTGAGAAAAGAAATGGCGCGCCCGGCACGACTCGAACGTGCGACCCTCGGCTCCGCAAGCCGATGCTCTATCCAACTGAGCTACGGGCGCGCAGGATTCCTGCGCGTCGGGTCCGAATAGCGGCTCGGACCCTGCGCGTCGGTGCGACCTGCGACCACCATCGTAGTCATCGACCGACGCATTAACCTGGCGGAGAGAGTGGGATTCGAACCCACGGTAGGTTTCCCTACACACGCTTTCCAAGCGTGCGCCTTCGACCGCTCGGCCATCTCTCCGGATTTCGGACGACCGTCCGGCCATGCATCGTGTGCTGGACCGGGGCCGCGCCGCGCGTAGGCTACCGCGACTTTTGGCTGTGCGATACCCGCTCTTCGGGCTTGGCTCGGACCGTTTCTCTCGGCGTTTCAGGCTAGCACAGCGAAATTGGAATCCGAGCGCAAGTCACTAGATTCGCGGAGGTTTTTGGCGCGGTGCGCGGCTCGCTCAACCCACCATTCTTCGATACCCGAAGAGCGCGCGCTCACGAATCAGTGAGGCCACCGGATCGGGGACCATCTTCTCCCAGGAATCATCGCTCTCCCTGATCAAGCGAAGTACGTCGCGCGAAAAGATGTGCAGGACGTCTTCACGGTAGTCGGTCAAGGGCTCGATGCTGTATTGGTCGACGAGAAACTGATAGAGCGTCTTGAGTCGTTCGGCGACCTCGAGATTGTCGACGGTCGTGAGATGTCCGCTGGCCGAATCGAGTAGGGGATAGACGTACATCTTCAAACCGTTCTTGAAGAGCCGCCCGAATGATTCGAGGATGCCACCGTCGAGCGTCTCGTAATAGCGCTCGTCGAATAGCTCGACGAGACTGGCGGCACCCATCACGATTCCGATCGGCCGATCGGTAACCGAGAAGAGATAGCGAGCGAGTCGGTAGTACTGAAAATAGTCTGAGATCAGAACGGTTTGGCCGGTTGCCGCGAGAACATCCGCGCGCGCCAGAAAATCAGAGAGATCGAGATTTCCGTCTGCGAGTAGGTTGCTCATCGTGAGCTCCATTAGCGCGAGCGGCTGCTCATTCTCCTCGAGCTGCGCGGAGAAACGCTTCAGCGCTTTGTCCATCATGTCGAGGTTGACGTGAGTAACAGGGCGAAAACTGCCGCGTTCAACGAGAATCGGCCTCTTGCGTAGCGCCTCCGAGGGCTGCAAAACGGTCCCGTCCGGAGCAAGCATCGCAGCTCCCGACAGTCCCAGCTGGACGAGACGTAAACTCATGACACGATTATCGACGTGACGAAATTCGATTCCGGAGAACTCGATCATGTCGACCTCGATCCGCTCCGTGCTGAGCCCATCGAGGAGCGACTCGACCAGCGCTTCGGGATCCGAGAACAGGAAGAAGGCCCCGTATAGAAGGTTCACGCCGACGATTCCGAGCGCTTCCTGCTGGAGCGTTGTCTCGGTATCGAGCATGCGAACATGAATGACGATCCGGCTCGCCTGATCGCCGGGATGGGATTGAAAACTGACACCCATCCAGCCGTGGCATTCGTGGTTGCCTCTAAAGCTGCGCGCGACCACCGTATCACCAAAGGCGAAGAAGGCGGTCTGGCTACCGCGCCCGTCGCGCAATCGTTTGCAATTGAGTTCGTATTCGTAGTCGAGCATCGATTCCAGACGCTCGCGACAGACGTAACGATCGCAGGATCCGTAAATCGCGTCGCTCACCGTCATGTCATAGGCGGAGATGCTCTTGGCGATCGTTCCGGCCGCCGCGCCTGCACGAAAGAACCAGCGCACGACCTCCTGTCCCGCGCCAATTTCTGCAAAGGTTCCGTAGCGACGTTCGTCGAGATTGACGGCGAGCGCCTTCTCGAGCGCGCCGCGGGGTCGGGTCTGGAAATCGGCCAAATGCATCGGTCTCCTCGGAGGAATCCGCCGGGCGTGACACCCGCACGCCCGGCGCTTCTCTTTCGTTCACGCGCCTCCCGAATGGGGCACAGCGCACCTCCTGCCTCCAATCAGCCATAAAGGCAAGAACCGTGCCTGAATATGAAGAAGATTTGCGGCAGAATTCAGCCGCTATTGGCCATCGATGACACAGCGATGCCTACGAATTAAGATGAGGCGCTTCAAATCGCGGCAGGGTCCACCGACGCGTCCGTGCGTTCGGCTCTGGACGTAGCCGATTCGCATCGCTCGGGTTCGATACCAGTCGCGCCATTCTCTGAAATGACTCAAACGCCTCCGCGGACGGCATGACGCTTGCTCGTCCGACCTCGACAAGTCTAGGCTAGGCGTACTCCCGTCACGGGAGGGCTGGCGATCGGAAGTTTTGTCTCAATTGAAGAAAGGCTTGAATGCTCGATTCGCTTAGGTCCATACCCGACGTTGACGCCGCCGGTCCGCGTGTAGCGCGGCCTCGATCGGTGACATCGTGACGGACCCGCATGCGTCGCTCGATTTTTATGGCGTCGCCTGGCGACTCGGTGCGACGTTCTTTTTTGTCGGCCTGAACGGATTCTTCGTCGCTGCCGAGTTCGCGCTCGTGAAGGTTCGCAAGTCGCGAATCGACGAACTTGCACGCGAAGGAAGTCGCGCCGCGCGGACGGTGCAGCGCATTCTGCTTCGTCAAGACCGATATCTCTCGGCCTGCCAGCTCGGTATCACGCTGGCCAGTCTGATACTGGGCGCCCTCGGTGAGCCCGCCGTCTCCGTCGTTCTGATCGCGGCCGCCAATGGGATGGGATTCCCGGTGGCCGCCGAGGCGAGCTGGGTACCCATCGTGTCGATCGGCCTCGCCTTCGCGGTGATTACGATGCTCCACATGACGATCGGTGAGCAGGCGCCGAAGATGTGGGCGCTGCGCCGAGCGGAAAGAATCGCGCTCTTGACCGGGCCGGTCTTGTGGTTCTTCGCGGGAATGTTTGGCCCGCTCATCGCCGCGATCAATGCGATCTCGAATTGGCTCTTGCGGTTGATCGGCCTAACGGCCGACCTCGGTCACGAATCCAGCCACAGCGCGGAAGAAATCCGCAGCATCGTCTCTCTCTCTGCGCGTGCAGGGCATATTCCAGAACACGAGTACGAGCTGACCGAGAATATTTTTCGCATGATCGAACTCGAGGTACGCCACATCATCGTTCCGCGTGTGGAGATCGATTTCCTGACCCTCGAGCACACGCTCGAGGAAAACCTCGAACGGGTACGAACGAGCGGACATTCGAGGTTCGCGCTCTGCGAGGTCGGGCTCGATACGATCGTCGGGATCGTACATACGAAAGACATCCTCGACGCAATGCTGCGAAACACAACGCCAGATCTGCAGGATCTGACACGCGAGCCCTTGTTCGTTCCCGATACGATGTCTCTCTCGAACCTGTTGCTCGAATTGCAATCGACTCAACAACACTGCGCCGTCGTGCTCGATGAACACGGGACGATGATCGGGCTAGCGTTTCGCGAGGATGCGCTCGAGGAGATCGTGGGGCCACTCGGCGACGAGTTCGACAGTCATGAACGTGATTTCAACGAGCCGGCCGAGGGGGTCTTCGAGGTGCGAGGCCGCATGTCGCTCCCCGAACTCGAGGATCGGCTCGATTTCGACCTGCCCGAGGACGAGAGCGAGGAGCAAGACACGATTGGCGGCCACGTCACCGCACGCCTGGGGCGCCTACCCCGGAAGGGAGACCGGGTCCGCGTGGGTCCCTACGAGGCAACCGTCATCGATATCTCACGGAGGCGAGTCGAGCGGCTTCGCCTTGTGTCCGCCACGACGTCCGAGTCCGAAGCGAACGAAGAGTCGAACGGCGCCGCGCGCCCCACGATGTGACATACAACGACCGACGAGGCGAGGAGTGCTTGGCTGGTGAGTGAAACTACAGAACCCTCCCGTCGGGGCTCTCTGCTCACATGGGTCGTGGACATCTTCTTGCGCGGACGGCTCCCGCCGATCCTGATTGCTGTGTCGGTGGCCGCCGGCATCGTCGCCCTCTTCCTGACACCGCGGGAAGAAGATCCGCAAATCGTCGTCCCCATGGCTGACGTGCACGTGTCGGCCCCTGGACTCCCAGTCGACGAAGTCGAACGGCAGATCGCCACACGGATAGAAAAGCTCCTCTCACAGATCGACGGCGTCGAACACGTCTATTCGATGTCGCTCGCAGGTCGCGCGGTCGTCACAGTCCGTTTCCACGTCGGGGAAGATCGTGAGGACAGCCTCGTCAAGATCTACAACAAGATCTACTCGAACACCGACCAGATTCCGCCTGCCGTCCGTTCGTGGGTCGTGAAGCCGATCGAGATCGACGACGTTCCGATACTGATTGCAACGCTCTGGAGCGAGCGACCGGAGACGATCGACGACTTCGCCCTTAGGCGCATTGCCGAAGAACTCGAGATCGAGCTTCAGGCGGTTCCCGAAACCAACCGAACCGAGGTC
>JAQBEG010000763.1:0-3030 GCA_032123985.1 Deltaproteobacteria bacterium | reverse complement strand
GCACCGATGATGGCGATCGAGGGTTGTCGTCCATCGTTCGTCCACGAGGCAGATCCATTTGCACTAGCAGGCATTCGAGTCTCCCTCAGTAGTCCGCGAGCATCGGCCGAGCTCCCAGCCTCGGCGCCTCGCCGGTTCCGTCAACGAGGGTCCCCTCACGAGTATGACAACTCACGAATCGGCCCGCTCGGCGGCCACTCGATCGGCCTCGCATTGGTATTGCGGGTCTCCGGACCGCTCGCTGCGGTCGTCGCGATGCGTCTCTCCATCGCCCTCAGCGCGCGGTCGCATGACGGAGTCCTTCCATGCGTCATCGTCGGCCCAATGAAACGGCAGTCGTATGATCGTGCCTGGAGCGTGCATCGTTTCGAAGGCGACGAGCGCTGCCTCGATGATTGCATCCTGCATCACTGTATCGCCTGGCCTACCGGCGGTGTGGCCCAACGGGAAATCGAGAAACAGGGCCCGAGGCGGATTCACCGAACGCGTGATGGAAAACGCGCTCGATAGACTCAGCGTCGAAACTCCCTTGCCCTCGATCTCCCTCGCGATCAGTCCCACGGACTGATGACAGACCGGTCAGACGGGGACCAGGAGGACGAGATCCACCTGATCTTCGATCACCCGCCGTGCAATCTCGGGAGCCAGGTCCTCGCGCACGCTGCGGGTGGAATAAATTCCGCCCATGCACGTAAATGCGTGCGGAGCGAGATTGCCGAGGCGACCGCTCGCAACACTTCGACGCAGAGGGTCGATCGGAAATACGACGTTCGGGTCGATGCGCGCTGAGGTCTGGTCATAAGCGAAGTGACTCGTTCGAAGATCGGCCACATCGATGTCTCGATCGATCACGCGAATACTCGTGTCGTCTCGGTGATGAAACGCGACCTGACCGGTCGCATAGATGCCGCCCGAAGAAACGAGCGCGAGTCGACTCTCCCTCAACGGTCGCCGCAGTGGCGTCCAGGGCGGAGGCTCTTCGTTCTCGACCCAGCGATAACTCGCATGTCCGAGTGCAGTATATTGTTCCCGCGTGCGGGCGATATAATCGATCGGCGGTTGTCTCTTGGAACTCATTCTGGCGTCTTCCCTTCCCTCATGTTACCTGTGAACGACGAACAAGGGAGCGATATGGATCGACTCGCGGCAGACGGCCCCAACGCCCAGCAGATCGAGTATTGGAATAGTGGCACCGGCGAGCGCTGGGTCGAGATGGGCGAGGTGATCGATGCGCAGATCGCGCCGCTGGGTGAAGCCGCGATGGATCGTGCGCGAATCACGTCCGGTGATCGGGTCCTCGATATCGGCTGCGGATGCGGAGAAACGACCCTCGAACTGGCTGCGCGGGTCAGCGTGGGTGGTTCGGTCTTCGGGCTGGACATCTCGAATCCAATGCTCGCGCGCGCCCGAGAGCGGGCGCGTCGTGCGGATCTCAGCAACGTTGAATTTCACCAGGCCGATGCACAGACATACGAATTCGATGCGGCCGGCTTCGACCTGCTCTTCTCTCGATTCGGGGTGATGTTCTTTTCCTCTCCCGTGGACGCCTTCACGAACCTCCTGTCTGCCCTTCGCCCGGGCGGGCGGCTCGTCTTCGTCGCCTGGCAGGAGCTGATCCGAAACCCATGGATGCATCTTCCGATCGTCGCAGCCAGCAAGCACCTTCCGCCGGGCGGATCGCCACCCGACGCCAACGCGCCTGGACCCTTCGCCTTCGCCAGCCAGAAACGCGTCGAAGAAATCCTGCGAGACAGCGGCTTCGTGAACATCCAACACGAATCCCTCGAACGAGATCTACTCGTCGGAGGTGGACGTCCTCTCGACGAAACCGTCGAGTTCCTCGCGCGGCTGGGGCCGGCAGGAGCGGCACTCCGCGAAGCCGGCGCTGCGCTACGTAGCGACATCATGAGCGAAATCCGCCGCGTGATAGAACCTTTCCATAAAGACGATGGGGCTCGCATGCCGAGTGCGACCTGGATCGTATCGGCCGAGCGCCCGACACCGGGCTGAATGAAGAACTGATCCCATACGAAAGAGGAGCCTCCATGCCGCGAACATTCATCGATTTGATCACGAGCTACAAAGAGACAACGTCGCTCTGCAATGCCGAAGAAGCAGCACGCCGAATCAAACAGGAATCCGACCTGATCGTCGTCGACGTTCGAGAGACGGCCGAGTTCGAAGCAACTGCAATTCCCGGCGCGATCAACATCCCGCGTGGCTTTCTCGAGTTCAAGATTGCCAACGCCTGTCCGACGGCGGAACCGCGTATCCTGCTCCACTGCAAGACCGGCGGTCGAGCCGTCCTCGCTGCCAAAACCCTGGCCGAGATGGGATATAAGAACGTCAGCGCCTATCAGGGAACGGTCGAGGACCTGCTCGCCGCTCTGGAATAGACGGTAGGCCCGCGCCGGGCGGACCATGGCAGATTTTCACAGAACTCGGCCGCCCCTATTCAAGCCTTAGCGTCCGCTGGCCGATGTTTTCCTCATGAAGAACCGATGCCACTTCAATAGTCTCATGGGTCTCTTGCTCGTTTTCGGACTGTCCGCCTGCGCAACCAAAGACGCCAAATGGGTTCATGGGAATCTCAAGCTGACCGAAAATTTCCACGCTGGAACCAAGGTCCTCGAAACACCGGCGATCCCGGATACCGGCGATCATCAAGCGAAGCTACGCGCCACCGCGTATACGCGCGGAAAACGAATCGGCGCGGATGTCGAACTCGCTGTTCGGGCCGAATTTCATGATTTCTCGTTCCTGGATCGAGTGTCATTCGCCAGCGGTCGCGCCTACCCACTCACCGTCGTCAAGCGGGAAACCGATGACTGCGGTACCAGCGACAAGTCCCTGTGTAATGTGCTCGAGTTCGTGACCGTAAAACTGTCGCGCAATTTTCTTCAGACGAAGCGTGCATCAGGGTTCAACGTAAAGCTGTGGGGCCGCCGGGACAGCGTGGTCCTCCATGTGCCCGCCGATTACATCGAGGGACTGCTTGCCCGAATGGAAGACCGTGCTCCCGAATCTGTC
>JAQBEG010000762.1:0-4819 GCA_032123985.1 Deltaproteobacteria bacterium | reverse complement strand
CCCTGGTGGTCGAGGTGCCGTTCTTCATAACGAAACTCCAGACGCGGAGCGAGTTCGCCGTTCGATCACAGGATGAGACCACGGGCGTCGGGGATGTTGAATTTGCGTTGGTTGTCCCCTTTATCCGTAAAGGGAACGAGTCTTCCCATGTCCACGTGGGATTCGACATTCCGACGGGAAGTATCCGCCGGGGCGGAGATGACACACGGCTGCCCTTCGATTTGCAGCCCGGAAACGGAACATTCGATTTCGAGTGGGGTTGGACGTATCGAGGCGAAATGGATTGGCTCTCGTGGGGCGGGCAGGCTCTTGGCTGGCATCCGATTGGAAGAAATGGTCTTCACTACCGCGAGGGGAGTCGCTTCGAAGCGTCACTCTGGTCAGGCGTTCGGATCTTTCGTCAGCTGAGCGCTTCGTTCCGCATGAGTTGGGAGAAGCAAAACAACATCCGAAAACGCGATGCCCCTCAATCGATTACCGACCCGTCTTTCAATTCGAAGGCGCGCGGCGGGACCTACCTCACAGTAAGCCCAGGAGTATCGATAGGCCTGCCACGCTTGGGAAATCAACGGCTCTCAGTCGAGACCGACGTGCCCATCTACCAGGATCTCAGCGGACCGCAGCTCAAACGAAGGTGGTCGGTCAAGGCGGGATGGCAATGGGCGTATTGATGCCGCGAGGCGTTTGCGCTTTGGCGATCGTCTTGATCACCGTGATCACGTCGGCGTGTGACCGGGCGGATGGAGGTCCCGGATACTATTCAGCCCACGGGACCGTCGAAGAAGTCGATCCAGAAAATGGCCAGATCCTGATCGACCATGGGGATGTCGAGGGATTGATGCCTGCGATGACGATGAATTTTGCGATGTCGGATCAAGATCTGCTCGCGACGGTCGCACCGGGCCAGGTGATCGATTTCGAGATTCATTTCACCGGTCGTAGTTATGAAGTCGTCGAGGCCAGGGTTGTCGGTGAGGCGCTCGAACAAGACGGTTGGTTTCGCCTTCGCGAAGGTCTCGTGCGAACGAGTCCGGCACCCCCATTCGATTTGATCGATCAGGCCGGACGCCCGGTGAGCCTAGCCTCGTTAGGCGACCATGTGCTGGTCGTGGACTTCATCTACACGAGCTGTCTCGGACCCTGTCCGGTCCAGACCTCGATTCAAGTCGCGCTACAGCGCCAGATCCCCGACAGGCTTCGAGACGATGTTCATTTCATTTCGATCAGCCTCGATCCACGAGTCGATCGGCCCGAAGTTCTCGAGCGATACGCGAAGGCACGCGGCGTCGATTTCACGAATTGGTCCTTCTTGACCGGTCCGACAGAGCAGGTCGCGGAGGTCGTGCGTGAGTGGGGCGTTGGGTCCGTTCGAAAGGGTGATGGGACGATCGATCACACGCTTGTCCGATTCCTCGCACGAGACGGTCGTGTGGTCGAGCGCTACTGGACTTCAGAGCGACGTGACGAGGCGCTGCTGGCTGATCTGACGGCACTCGCCGAAGAACGGGATGCGAACTCCGCGTCCGCTGGTGGCGGTCGTCTCTGAGTTCAGAGCGAAGTCTTTTCGCCTCTCTTTCGCTACGAGCCTGTCCTCGCTAGGCTGATCCTCCTGCATGGGCGTGTTGTCCTCCTTTCATCCCGCGGTGCGATCCTGGTTCGACGGGCGGTTCCCGCAAGGCCCATCTCCGCCCCAGGTCTCGGGCTGGCCGGCGATCAGGCGGCGAGAGAACACTCTGATCGCCGCGCCGACAGGCTCGGGAAAGACGTTGGCCGCTTTCCTCGTCTGCATCGACGAGTTCTATCACCAGGCACTTCCCCTTGCGCGTTTTGGCTGCGGCGAAGATGAGCCATTTAGGCTCGATCCCAATCCCAGTCCGGCGTCTTCCGGGTCTCGTTCGGTTGCGACGCACTCTTCGACCCACTTTTCGACCCAAAGAGAGCGACCCAAGGGCGTCGAGGTGCTCTACATCTCGCCGCTGAAGGCGCTTGCGGTCGATATCCAGGAGAACCTTTCGACACCGCTCGCCGAAATCGAAGCGCTGGCCCGCTCCATGGGTCTGCCCGTGCCCGAGATTCGGATCGGCATGCGGAGCGGCGACACTTCGGCCTCCGCCCGCGCCGCGATGCTGAAGAAACCGCCGCAGATTCTCGTAACGACGCCGGAGTCGCTCTATCTGTTGCTGACCTCTGCGCGCGGCCGCGAGATTCTACGTCCCGTGCGGACGGTGATCGTTGATGAAATCCATGCGATGGCACGTGACAAACGAGGATCTCATCTCGCGTTGAGTCTCGAACGACTAGAAGCGCTTTGTGACGATACGCCTACGCGAATTGGCCTGTCCGCGACACAGCGGCCTATCGAACTGGTTGCGAAACTACTTGTTGGCGTCGGTGCCGATCGCGTAAATGCTCTGGGCAAGCCGCGCTGCACGATCGTCGATGCGGGGCATCGTCGAACGCTCGATCTCGAAACCGTATTGCCGGGAAGTGAACTCGAAGCCGTCTCTTCAGCGGAGCAGATGGCCGAGATTCTCGATCGCATCGCCGAACAGGTGAAGCTTCATCATACGACCCTGATCTTCGTCAACACGCGACGCATGGCCGAACGTCTGGCCCATCAGCTGGCCGAAAGAATGGGTGAAGAGGAGGTCGCGGCTCATCACGGCAGCCTCTCGAAGAACCGCCGGATGCGGGTCGAGACTGCTCTCCGGGAAGGGCGGCTGCGTGCCCTCGTCGCGACGGCATCCCTGGAACTCGGGATCGACGTCGGTCCGGTCGAACTCGTTTGCCAGATCGGTTCGCCCCGCAGCATCGCGACTTTTCTTCAGCGTGTGGGACGATCGGGCCATTTTCGCGCCGGAACGCCAAAGGGGCGACTCTATCCGCTGACCCGGGACGAACTGGTCGAATGCGCGGGCTTGCTTCGCGCCGTCCGGCAGGGCCGTCTCGACCGGTTGCTGCCGCCGAAGGCGCCACTCGACATTCTGGCCCAGCAAATCGTCGCGGCCTGTGCGGCGGAACCCTGGAAGGAAGACGATCTCTACCGAATGATGTGTCATGCGGCGCCCTTCGAAGGGCTCACCCGCGATACCTTCGACGAGGTAGTCGAACTCGTCTCCGAGGGCATCGAGACGGGGCGCGGTCGTCGCGCCGCTTATGTACATCGGGATCGGATCGGCGGCCAGCTCCGCGCGCGTCGCGGCGCGCGCCTGGCCGCGTTGACTTCGGGCGGTGCGATCCCCGAAGTGGCTGATTATCGCGTGGTCGCCGATCCCGATGAAACCTTCATCGGTACGGTCGGCGAAGATTTCGCGATCGATAGCCTGCCCGGAGACGTGTTTCTGTTGGGCAGCGCCTCGTGGCGGATCCGACGAGTAGAGAGCGGAAAGGTTCGCGTCGTCGATGCCCAGGGAGCGACGCCTAACATTCCGTTCTGGACCGGTGAGGCCCCGGCGAGAACCGAAGAGCTCTCGGACGAGGTCTCGTCGATTCGCGATGCCCTCGAGGCGATTCTGGCGCGCGGCGACGAGGGCGAAGCGTGCCGCTGGCTCGAGGAGGAAACCGGCGTTGGATCCGATGCGGCGATTCAGATCACTCGCTATCTCGCGGTTTCACGCGCCGCACTGGGGGCCCTGCCGACTCGAGACCGGCTCGTACTCGAGCGCTTTTTCGACGATGCGGGCGGAATGCAGCTCGTCGTGCATTCGCCGCGCGGGGGCCGAATCAATCGCGCGCTGTGTCTCGCCTTACGAAAGAAATTCTGTAAGAACTTCAACTTCGAACTCCAGGCCGCCGCCAATGACGATGCGATGGTCTTGTCGCTCGGCCCACACCACAGTTTTCCGCTGTCCGATGTCCCGCGCTTCCTGCGAACGAATGGAATCGAGGCGACGCTGATTCAGGCGGTGCTGCCGACGCCGCTCTTCACAGCCCGCTGGCGTTGGAACCTCAATCGTTCGCTCGCGGTATTGCGTTTCCGTGGCGGAAAGAAGAATCCGCCCGCGATTCAGCGAATGGAGTCCGATGATTTGATGGCGGCGATCTTTCCGCAGGCGGCGGCTTGTCAGGAGAATGTCTCTGGGCCGATCGAGATTCCAGATCATCCGCTGGTTCGGCAGACGATGCACGATTGTTTGACCGATGCGATGGACGTGGATGGGTTGCGATCGTTGATCGAGCGCATCGAGAATGACGACATCGAAATTCTCTGTGTGGATACGACGGAGCCGTCGCCGCTTGCACACGAGATTCTGAATGGCCGGCCATACACCTATCTCGACGATGCCCCCCTGGAAGAACGCCGAACACGAGCCGTCAAGATGCGTCGAGGTCTTCCAGTCGAGGAACGGGATCTGACCCGCCTCGATGCGCGTGCCATCGAAAAGATTCGCGAACAGGCGGCGCCGACTCCGCGGGATTCCGAGGAGCTGCACGATTTGCTCCTGGGTGCGGGCATCTGGCGTGCGGAGGGGCGCTGGCAGAAATACTTCGTCGAACTCGAAGCGGTTGGGCGGGCGTTTTCTTTCGGTGAAGCACCCGATCGCTTCTGGGCAGCGACAGAGCGGGCGGCCTGGGCGAGCGCACTGCATCCTCTGGCGACGAAAGAAGGAGGCGTCGTAGCGACTTTGGCCACAGAAAGGGCCACAGAAAGGGCCACGGACAAGACCACGGACAAGACCACGGACAAGACCAGCTACGAAACCCCCGTCGAGGTCGTTGCCGAAGATGCTGCGGTTGCACACGTGCTGCGAGGTCACCTCGAGACGACGGGGCCGGTGACGGCACTCGCCCTGGCCCAGCGAATCGGTGTTCGGACGGG
>JAQBEG010000761.1:0-3199 GCA_032123985.1 Deltaproteobacteria bacterium | reverse complement strand
CGGGATCGATACCCCGATCCGTTCCGGACTCGAGGCCGGTCCGAACGAGTTCTGCGAGCTCAACGAGACTCGGGTCCGCTTCGAGACTCGCCAGAATCGGCTGGAGTGCAGCCATGTCGTCGGCCAGCCGATCGAGCGTATCCGGGGTGCTGTAGAGCAGGGCGTGGTCCTCGAAAAAGGCGCCCCCTCCCGGAACGTAGACGTCCTTGAAAGCCTGCGGATCTTGTGTGAGTCGGGTCGCGAGCGCGTTGGTTGCGTCACGCGCGTGGGCGGGGGTATCCCCGTCTATGACGATCAGGATCGCCTCTTCGAGGTTGGGAAAGAGCGCGGCGAACTCGGCGTGGTTCTGGCGCGACGGCAAGGTGTCGGCGATCAGGCTCAAGTTGTCGGCGTTGATTCCCAGATTGAAGAACGCGTAGACGAGCGCGACGACGGTCGCGATGATGCAGGTCACGGAGACTTGCCGGGAGTGGCGGGTATTGAATCCGAGCCAGCGCTGCAGGTGAGGCGTCAGAAACCTCTGGAGCGGTTCATTCATTTGGCTTGATTCTCGGGCAGAGAAATGGCTTTGCTCGGCGTTCGGGGGGGAAGCCAGACCATAGGGAAGGCGGCGGCTCGTCGCGCGCGCGATCGACTACGCCGCGCCGGGTTCGACCGGAGACGAAGGGGCGTTCAGCGTCGGGTTCTACGACGCTCGTGGCCGTCCATGCCTCGGAGTGTGAGCCACGTGAATCCAAGCAGGGCAAATGCGATCGTGATGCTGATCTCGTCCAAGGTGTGTCCGACCTCGCTGCGTGGTACCGATGCCCGGGTCGTTGGGGGTAACGCCGGGACTCTGTCTGGGGCTGCCCTATATATCAGCCGGACGCGCATAAGATTCCGTGACCTGTGTCACAGATGCGAAAATTTGGTCGGAATCTGGGTTCCGCACGTGTGCGCCCAAAACGCCGCGGACGATACGAGGCGAGAGGGCGAGCCGCAGAGTCGGCTACAAGCTCTCTCGATAATCACTCAGGAGGTGCTGCAAGTCCCGATGGATGCGACGGACGAGGGGCCTTTCTCGGCTCATCGCATCATCGGGGTGTGCCCTCGAGCCCGCACTTTCCTCTCGCTGTTGAGAGTCCGCGAAAGCCTGGATCAGCCGATAGGTCTCTTCCGGAGCCAGTCGCGAGCGATTGCTCGTGAGGCGTCGAGTCGCATGGGTCAGACCGTCGCCCGTCATTCGAGCATAGGGGTTACGGTCGTTCGCGCGCGGTGCGATGTCGGCGAGGAGGGACTCGAGTGAGCGATGCTTGTACTCCGCCGCCCAGTTGCAGAGATCCAGAAACGCGCGCTGGTAGGAGTGTGCGAGTCGTCTGCGGTAGGGCGTGAGCTCCCGATCCCTGCGCGATGCATAATCGGACAGCGCTATCTCGTAAAACGCTTCGGGTGTGAGGCGCCTGGCGCCATCGGGAGGGAGATCGATCAGCTTCTGCGGCAACTCGCGAAGTACGTCTCGCATACAATATGCGGCGTTCCACAGAAGGCCATCGGCGACCCGATGTCGACCACGCGAGGATCGACGGCGTTCCAGCCGGTTGTGTAGTTTGAGCAGCTCTTCGAGGCAGGGGGGGGATGCTTTTCCGATCCTGGTGGCCTCCGACTCGTCGAATCCGAGCTGTCGTAGAAAGAGCCGTCGCTTGTGCGTCTCGAATTCGAAATCGAAGAGCGCGAGAACGGAATGCGTTCTGAGACTTTCCAGTGCTGGGGCCTTTCCCTCGAGAAGAAGATCGCGAATCTGGATGAATCGTTGAACGATCTGTCGCGCCTTTCGCTTTTGCTCGGGGATGGACGTCGACATGCGGTCAGAATCCGCGAAGCGATAATCGTGGTGATACAGGCCGAATTGTCGCACGGAGCCGTAGTCGATGATGCTGCCGTCACACAGGATGTTGTCACCATCCCAATCGAGCCAGCAGAAGATATATTCGCTCTCGAATGTCGCCGTGACGCGCGCAAAATCGATCGCGATTCGCTTGGCCAGATAGCGGATCCGTTCTTGTTCGGTCGGCATCGACGGCCATCGCCCGTCGTGGATCTCCCGATCCGCGTAGTAGAGCACGCATTGGCGAAGGGCTTCGTCGTTGCGCCGCCGCAATAGGCCGAAGAAATGAGACGGTCGCAGTAGATTGGCTGCTACGCGCACGTTGATCGCCTGACCGGACGGGAGAGAGAGGACCGCCAGGACGCGTTCGGTTCGAATTCCGTTTCGCGCGAACGATTCGCTCATCAGCGCGGCGCCGATGCCCTCGTCGATGTGGGCCGTTCCACAACCGTAGTCCGTGATGGCATTTCCAGTTTTGAAAAATCGTCCGAACGCTGAGGTCGCTGGGCAGAGTCGCGTTACGCCAGTGCCGCAACTCGATACATCCCAGCTCCCGCTGCGTCCGTGCACGAGGCCATTCCAGATGCTTCGACCGTCACCCGAGTTGAGACCTCGTTTGTCAGGATGTTGGAGCTGCAGGTATCGGGTTGCCATATAGCTGTGTGCCCGACGGTCCCGCGCATGAGGACGATTGCCATGGGCTTCATCCCATTCATTGACGATCACGAGACTGAAAGTGTCGAGCAGCGCCCGTCGAAGAGCTGGGGTGAGTTCATCCGGATGACGGGCTGGAAGCAAGCCGATTTCGCGCGCCAGGTCGAAGTTGAAGAACGCGACTTCGCTGTCCCGGCGACGCTTGGCGGGATAGTGCACGACGGCACTGGGCACCGCATTCTTGAGAGGGTGTCGCCCGTCGATCGACCGCAGCCGGGAATAACGTTTGCTCGCCGGGGACGAATTGCGAGCGGCTTCGGAGCGACGTCTCTGGCGTAGACGATCCGCATGAGCGGCAACCGCGCCTTTCGACCGCGCTCTCGAACGCGATTTTCGGGTTTTTGACGTTGATGCACTCATGGCGAATCCCTAGCAGAATCGGTCATTCGCAAGTCAGGCTTGACGAACACATCTGCGCTGCTGAATTCGATGCCACCATGAATTATCGTCCGCGTCGAAGGAACGGACGCAAATTCGGTTTGTTGCGAGGCGCGCTGCTCGACGATTGCGTGTTGCGCAACCGTCACGTCCGTTGCCGGTCGGATTCCGGGTAGCGAGGGAGCTCGAAATGTCAGCCGACAATCAGGACGGGCGGAGGATGCGAGCGACTCAAGACGATCC
>JAQBEG010000760.1:0-5712 GCA_032123985.1 Deltaproteobacteria bacterium | reverse complement strand
CCCCCAAAAGGCGCCGATCCCTGGCGCTTCCATGTTTCCATTGGGCAGGCGTTTTGACCATGCATAGGGCGCAGAACGGAGACGAAGAGGGAGCGGAGCGGAGCCCGAAGCGACCGCGGTCGACGGCTCGACGCTTGCTTCGCGGACTCGCGCTCGTCTGCCTGTTGGGCGCGGGTGCCTCGATCGCACTGGTCGTGGCCGTCGATCTCGGTTGGCAGCGCGAAAGGATACTCGGCGTCGCCGATTCCCTGGCCGAAGCCCGCCTGGGCGTCCAGATCTCGGCGGGCAGCGCGGTCGGTCGACTCTGGGAGGGCGTCGAGCTGCGGGACGTGGTCGTCGGGGAGGCGACCGACCCACTGTTGCGGGTCGACTCCCTGCGGATCCGTTGGAACGCGGTCTCGCTCCTCTCCGGAGAGGAATGGATCGCTGAATCCATCGGGATCGAGGGTTGGTCGCTGCGGCTCCACCGATCGTCCGAGGGGAGTTGGCTCGTTCTCGATGAGGTGCTCGCTCACCTTCGGGAGACCGGCGCGGCGACAGCTGGGCCGGAGCCATCGTCGGATCTCCCGCAGCCCGACCTGTTGGTCCGACATATTGGGCTCGGAGAGGGCACGCTGATCCTGATCGTCGATCGTCCCGCAGCCGATCCCGACGCACCGCTGACCGACGTCGAACCGGCTCCGCTGCGGGCCGAATGGCGCGGCACGGGATCGGTACACGAGCTGCGAATCGGTCCGCATTCGCCGCTGCAAGTGCTCGACGCTCACTTCAACGCCGAACTGCGCGAGACTGAATCGGGGGTTCCGGAACTCGATCGCGAAGTCAGCGCGAATCTTGCGCTCGCTGTTGCCGGACAGCGGCTCGAATCCCTGGAACTCGATCTGTCCGCCCCAGATCTGCACGCGACCGCTCGAGCCTCTGGTCGATTCGATCATCTCGATCGAATGGAGATCGAGATCGAGGCTTCCGACCTTGCCCCGCTCGGCGGCTGGATCCAGGCGACGCGTCCTCTCTCGGGCCAGCTCGAGGCGCACGCAAATCTCGCCGGCCCAGTCACGGCACTCGCGGGCAGCTTGACGATCAATGCGCGCGATCTTTCGGTCGAAGCAATGCATGTCCGCGAACTCGACGTCGAGATCGAGGGCCCGATGGATCCAACACAGCTCGACCTCGAGACGATCGACGCCCGCTTTGTTATTCGCGCGCGAGGCCTGGATGCCGGGGGGCTCACGACAGGTAGGCTCCCGCCCGGAGACGCCGACCTCGATGTCAAGGGTCAGGTCAGTGGAGGAATCATCGATATACATCGCGCTGAGGTTGCGCTCGCCGGCCTAACGCTCGATGGCAGCGGCCGTGCACGTCGCGATCGAGTAGAGTCGTCCGACGTCGCCTTTACGCTCGATGACGTCGACCCGTGGATTCGCGCCTACCGTGCAGATCTACCGCTCAAGGGCGGGCTCTCCGGTGAGGCGAAGCTCGCGGGTCCGTTCTCGGGACTCGATGGAAGCGTCGTTCTTCGTTCGGACGGACTCGTTCTCGGCGGTCGAGCACTCGGTGCGTTGGACCTGACGCTCACGCGGGAACTGGACCAACCAGCCGAGCTCGTGGTCGCGACGGAATCGAAGACGGGGACCACACTCCGGGGGCAAGCCCAGATCGATCCGATTCGGGAGCGAGTCGACTTCAAGGCTACGGCGGAGGCGGAAGCCTGGCTGGCCCTGATGGACGCCGCCCCCTCGATTCAAGCCAAACTCTCCGCGGAGGGGTTCTTTCAGTGGACCCGTTCGAGTCCTCGCTTCGCGATCAGCCTTCGATCGCGCGACACGTTCATCGAAGGTCACTCGATTGGTCGACTCGACCTTGCGGTGGCAACCCAGCAGAACGATCTCATCGAGATTTCGAAACTCGGAGTCGACGGAGAGATCGGCTCTCTCTCGCTGCTCGAGCCAGCCATCGTTGAGCTCGATGACGGGGTTGGCTGGAGCCTTCGCGAAGCCGCCCTCGAAATTGCGGTCGACGCAGGGGATCCCGGATTCATCACGCTGCATGCCAGCGGATCCGGTCCGACACTCGAACAGGTCGGCGGCTCCCTTCGCGCGCTGCCGGTGGCTGGCGCGAACCGGTTCATGCCAGATCAGCCTCCGCTTTCCGGCCGCGTGAGTGGCGACTTCGCATGGAAGCAGGATCGCCATGACGACTGGATACGTGGTGACATCGAGTGGCTCGATCCAGGCATCGACACACTTCGATTCGATCGACTTGCGGCGCGCTGGAATAGCACGCCAACAACGATCGATATCGAGCTCGAAACCGACCTGGCTGACAATTCGCCGCTCAGCGTCCAGGGTCAAATCAAGCTGCCGTATCCCGAGGCGACACTCGTCGAAATACTTTCTCCCGAGCAGCTCGCCTTTCGAGCCGAACTCGACGAATGGGACATCTCGACGCTCGGGCCGCTTTCGCCTCGATGGATGAGAGGTCTCACGGGTCGCGTGACCGGCTCGGTCCGGGTGGAGCGGGACTCCGGCGGTCCCCGTCTCAGCGGTCGCGCGTCGATCTCGGATGGTGGCTTCACGGTCCCGCTGCTCCGGCATCGCTTCGCGCCCGTCGTGGGAACGCTATCGCTCGAGGGTCGGGAGATATCGTTCGACTCCCTTCAGATAGGCAAGCCGGGGGCCGGTGCTCGCCTCGTCGGCTCGATCTCGATTCCGGAAGTCGGTTCGTCTGAGATCGGGGGGTCGATCCTCTTCGAACATCTGCCTCTCTCGAGATCCTCGGCCGTCTGGATCGACGTTCTCGGCGAAGTGCAGCTCTCAGGCACGCTTGCGCGCCCCGTCGCGCGAGGTGAGCTCTCGATCGAAAACGGTCGAATCGGGATCCCCGACGAGGACGATCCCATCATGAAAGAAATTCGCATCGCCAGCCGCGATACGAACGGCACTCTCAGTGAAGCGGACGTTTCGGAGCAAGATTTTCGCGACGCAGCGGATCTCGATGTCACCATCCGAATGCCGGACACGACGCGCATCACCGGGCAGGGCGCGAACCTCTTCGTCGAGGGTGAGGCGCGTCTCGTGAAGCCACGGTTCGAGTCGCTTCGGATCCATGGGCAGGCTCGCGTTGTCAACGGTACCTACCGTTTCCAGGGGCGCCGCTTCCAGGTGCGGCGCGGCACGGTCCAATTTACGGGCGATGAGCGCCTCGATCCCATTCTCGATATCGAGGCCTATCTCCGTGTCTCCACTATCGTTGCCATCATTGAAGTCACGGGGCGCCTCTCCTCACCGATCATCAGGCTCCAATCGGAGCCGTCAATGCCCGAGCGCGACGTGCTCGCCTACTTGTTCTTCGGCCGGCCTGCAGATGAGATCGGCGCAGCGAACAATTCTGCGTTCGATGCCGCAGCCGCGCGACTAGCGGCCGGCGTCGCCGAACAGGAGCTGCAGGATCTGCTCGGCGACGCCATGCCGATCGACACGATCGAAATCGAGGCGGACGAGATGGGTAACACGAGCGGGGTCGGATTTGGCAAGTACGTCGGCCCGCGGCTGTTTCTCCGTTATGTACACGTGCTCGGCGACGAGCCCGCCGACCGCGTCGGCGTCGAATATCGAATCAACGAAACATTCAGTATCGGAAGTAGCGTCTCCAGCACCGGCGACACCGGCCTCGATCTGATCCTCCGCCACGACTTTTGAGTCATGCACACGCACGCGGAGTTCGCGCTAAACGACGAGAAAGGTACCTGCCGAGTCAGCGAGATCGGTCTCCACATCCGACTCTCGAGATGCGGCCGCCTCTTTTACATATTCGACGAAGCGAGCGGGATAAATGCGCGAGCCGTACTGCCGCCACCAATTCATCGAGGATCGCGATCTCAACAGCGATTCCATGGTGACGTAGTCGCTCGTGGCAAACTCGCCCATCACACCCAGCTCTCTCTGCACCCACTCGGAATACATCAGAGCCCAACTCGCTCCCATATGTGAAATCAGCCGGAGCTGCTCTTCGGCGTCCAGCTCTTCTCCCCGTTGGAGCTTCGTGAGAATGGATGGGATATATGGCGAATCTCGAAGACCGTAGAAGGAGGAGATTCGCTGCGAGCGGTTGGCCTCCACTGCTGCGAACTGCGCGGCCTTGCCCGCATCGCGCACCTGAATCGCCAGATACAAAAGAGTCGCGAATACGGCGATTGCGCCCAGGAATTCACCCAGGTTGCCCAGTAGTTGAACGATCTCGAGCGGTTCCATGATTGTCTCCCAAGCGTTTTCAGAACGCGACCTTACTGCTTCCAACGCGAACTGGCCTTCACTGTGCAGGGACGGCGTGTCTCATGGCACGTGCTGTCGCAGGCTCGATATGTCTGCGAGGGCGGTGTAGTCCCGATCGCGATGCAGGAGTTCGAGGTCGTGTCGGATGGCGCAAGCAGCGATCAGGCAGTCGATGGATGAGCGAATGGTCAATCCGCTACGCCGCGCAATTCGATACAGGTCGACGGCCTCCAGGTAGACGTCTGCGCCAATCGGTGATTCCACGACGGGAAGCGAGAGCATGGCGTCTCGTGCCACGCGAAAGGCCCGCTCGTCTCGGAACCCCTGCAACACTTCTTGAATGATTGGTAGGCACGTCACGACGTCGTCGAAATCCAGAATTGCCTCGAGATCGAGCGGCCGCCGAACGCGAAAGACCTCGACCCAGACGGAGGTGTCGACCAGGATCACGAAGTACCTTTTTTCGGCGAACGATCTCGGCGCATCGCGGAGAGGTCGCCTTCCCAAAGGCCTGACCCGCGCAGTTCCAGGATCTGGCGCGCCTTGGCCCGCCGCACGAAGTCCTCTAGAGCACGCATGACCGCCGACGAATAGGTTTTCTCGCCCGACAAGCGAGTGGCCTCCGCCAGCAAATCTGCATCAAGCACAAGATTTGTACGTTTCATGCGCACAGCATGCTGTACTCGACGACGCTCTGCAAACCTCCGTGGCCCTCTCGGCTTCCTCGGGGCTCAACAGACTCTGCTCACTCGACTCCCAGCCTCTTCATTTTCTTGTACAGCCCTTCACGGGTCACCCCCAGCTTTCGCGCGGTTCGTGCGCGGCGGCCGCCGTTATTCGTGAGCGCGCGGCGGATCATCCAGGCTTCCACGCGGTCGAGCGCCTGGCGCAGCGTTTCGTCCGGCCTGGCGCCGTGAGCGATGGGTTCGAGAATTTCGACGATCTTTGGAGAGAGGCTCTTTGGGGTCACGAGTTCTCCGTTAGGCGTCAGCATCAGCGCCCTCAGGATCTCGTTCTCGAGTTCGCGAACGTTGCCCGGCCAGCCGTAGCTTTCGAGAAGCTGTCCGGTTGCAAGCGAGAGATGGCAGCCGATCTTGCCTTCGCGGGGTCCGTGAAGGGAGAGGAAGTGATGGGCCAGCGGCATGATGTCGACTCGGCGATCGCGCAGCGGTGGGATCCGAATCGGGAAGACATTCAGTCGATAGAAGAGATCTTCACGAAACTGTCCCGCCCGAACTGCATCCGCGAGCAGCCGATTGGTTGCGGCAATGATTCGGCAGCGAACGGGGATCTGGCGGACTCCGCCAACGGGTCTAATCTCGCGCTCTTGCAAGACGCGGAGAAGCTTCGCCTGTAGCGGCAGGCCCATCTCGGCGATCTCGTCGAGGAAGAGCGTGCCCCCCTCGGCCAGGGCGAACCGGCCCGGCTTGTCGCGGCGGGC
>JAQBEG010000759.1:0-5926 GCA_032123985.1 Deltaproteobacteria bacterium | reverse complement strand
GGCCGGTCTCGAAGACTTCGGCGAGAGTCGCAACCGAACCCACGTTCTGCACGACGACGCCGATCTTGCCCGGCAGCCCTCCGGACGGAACTTCACGATCCAGCACCGCCTTGATGAGCATTTTTTCGGCGCCCTGGGGATATTTCGCCTCGAGCGCGCGGACCTCGATATCGAGGTCCGCCGGCACGGTGGCCCGCATTGCTTCCAGGGCGTCGGGCTTGTTCTGCTCGACTCCGATGACGGCGCGACGAATCCCGAGGCAGTGGAGCATGATGCGAATGCCCAGCTGGACCCGTTCGCTGTACTCGACCATCACTCGGTGATCCGACGTGAGGTAGGGCTCGCACTCGCATCCGTTGACCAATAATGTGTCGATGATCTGGTCGGCAGGAGGCGAGAGCTTCACGTGAGCCGGGAAGGCGGCACCGCCGAGTCCGACGACACCGGCCTGCTGCACAGCAGCGACGATCTCCTCGCGCGAAAGGCCCTTCCAGTTGGGGACCAGTCGCCGGCGTGGCATCTGCGCCGCATAGCGATCCACGGCGATTCGCACTGCGGTCTGGTATTTCCCGCTCGGATGGGGCCAGGGTCCGATCGCAGTGATCCTCCCGGCAGCCGAAGCGTGGACCGGTGAGGAGATGAATCCGTCTGCGGCCGCGATGGCGTCGCCGCGCTCGACGTGGTCTCCGATGCGTACCATCAGCGTCGCGGGCGCGCCCGTGTGCTGCTGTAGGGGCAGCACGATTTCGTCGGGAAAAGCCAGGCGGCGGATGGGACTGGCCGCTGTCAGCTCCTTTGCATCGTCGGGATGCACGCCGCTCTGGAATGTAGATAGTCCGCGCATGCCGACTCAGTTGAACCGCATTGCGCGTTGGATGAGTTTTTCGAGATCGGGCTCACTGGCGTCGAGAGGTGTCCCCGGGTGAATGATCTCGGCGGGACAGGCTTCCGCGGCCATGACGAGCTGCTTGAAGGTTCCCGCGCTCGGGTCTTTGATGTAGGCCTGCTTGTTCTCGTCGTAGGCGAACATCTGCTTGTTCAACTTGATGCAATCATCACAGCTAGTGCACAATTCGGTGTCTATGTACGGTTCCACGCTGAGGCCCTCCTCATCGGGAACTGCCTCTTGCGCGGTTGCCTCGGTGGAGACCGGCGCCGGAGGCGCCGGAGGCGTCGGAGGCGTCGGAGGCGTCGGAGCTGCAGCTGGCGCAGCCGGTTCCGTCGTTTCGATGGGCAACGTGCCCGTGGGCGCGACATTCGTGAACAAGGGGGCCGCAGTGGAAGTACGAGCGGGAAGTGTATTCGCCTGCTCGAGGATTTGCGCGACTGTCAGGTTGCCCCCACTGCGCAGCAGGCCTTCGGCCATGCGGCGTGCAACCTCTCGGGGGTACTCCGCCCGGAGGTTTGCCAGTTTCGTGTCGTACTCCGCGCGAAGCGCGTCACTCTTCTCTTCGAAGTTGGTTCTGGCCGCCGCCTCGGCTGTGTTGCGGGCCTTGGAGGACGGGACGATGCCCGCCATCTCCCGTAGGACATGCCAGAGGGCCAGGCGCTCTTCTGCCAGAGTTACGATCTCCGCCGACACACCCAGTCGCGCGAGCTGATGCTCAGTGTTGGTGATGTAGATGAAGGGAGACTTGCCCGTGCGCTCCTCCGAGGAGAGTGAGAGGTACTCGTGAAAGGGGAACCACTCCGTGTTCGAATCTACCTCGGACACCGGGTCGAAATGTTTCTTGAAGCGAGCCTCGTGGGCCGCCCAATCCGCGGTCGTAACGGGGATTGTCATCGTCTGCTCTTCGCCTGCTTTGCCGCCATTCCGCTCGCGATAACGGAGTTCGTAGGTTGGCCAATCGTCCTCTAGCGCCGGGTTGCCTTCGAGGTCGAGGCAATCTGCGAGGTCCGGGCCGCCTTCGGGGTCGTAGACGAGATGCGGAACGGCTCGGCTTTCCAGCGCTAGGCGTGCCGCGTCCGGGGCCTCACTGTCGCCGATCCCCCATTCGACGGGGCAGGGCGTGTTGAGGATGAAGATCGAAGGCCGTCGCGCGCGCAGTCCTTTCAGGACGTTGCGAAGCAGGTGGCTTGGCGCCCCTTGCGATGATTGCAGGACGAAGGCGCCACGATGCGCGATCGCGATCAGCGCGAGTTCCTTGCGCTTTTCTTCCTTGCCGTGATGTTCGGAACCGAACGCGGCCATGTCGGAGACCTGGCCGGTGAAGCCGCTCGTGCAGGCCTGGCCACCGGTATTCGAGTAGACCTGTGTGTCGACGACGACGACCCGGATCGGCTTGTTGGTCGACAGCAGGCGGGAGAGGTTCTGGAAGCCGATGTCCATCATGGCGCCGTCGCCCCCGACGGCGAAGAGGGGCGGGCACAGGGCGAACTCGTCGTCGGTGAATTGTTCCCAGTTGAAATGGCTGAAGAAGGGCTCGTGGATCTCGGGGTCGTACTCCCCGACGAGTTCGAGTTTTGCACGGCGCACGTCGATGAAGCCGTCGGCCATCTTGCGCATATGCCCTTCGAAGAGGCCGACGGCGAGCGAAGGCGCATCCTGAAAGAGATGGTTCGCCCAGGGAAATGGGTAGGGATTGAAGGGATAGGTGGAGCCCCAGACCGAGCTGCAGCCGGTGGAGTTCGCGAAGCCGGCTCGTGATCGCCCTCTGCCACTGGGCCCCTCGGTGTAACGCCAATGTAGATCCCGTAGTGCGCGGGACATCTCCAGTAGTCGCTCGACCTCGGTCCGGTGCTCGGCGGCGACGTGCACGTCGATGCCGCCGTCTCCGCCCTTCGAGATCGCTTCGAGGTCTGCGTCTGCAGCGACGAAACTCCGGGCCTTGGCGTCGAGCCCGGCGATCAGAGCGTCGAGCTCGCGAACATGGGCCTCGACGCGGGGGATCAGAAGCGCGTTCACGGCGGAGAGCACGAGGTGGATGTCCGTCTTTTCGCCGCACCCCATACAGGCGCCATCCCCACCCACGGTGGACTGGTAGTTGTGCTGTTTGAGGAGTAGCGAGGAGAGGACTCCGATCCCCTCCTCGAGGTTGGGGATGTTGACATAGCGGTCGTCGGTTTCCGGGAGCCTCTTCCATAGCGCCCAGTTGTTGCGAAGATCCTCCACCACCTCGTCTGTCTGTCGGATCGTGCGCAACGCGTCGTCGGGACACACCGTGACGCAGATATCGCAGCCCTTGCAGGTATCGGGATTGATGGTGATGGAGAGCAAACCTCCACTGCCCTTCTCCTTGCGTTCCGGCAGATCGAAGAAGGGTACGGTCTTGGCCAGCGGAAAGTCGGCCAGCGACGAGTAGACAGGAGCCCATTCCGCATCGAGTTCGGCGCGTCGCGTCGGTGTCGGATCGAGTTTCTGGATCACGTTCTTGTAGGCGAGCGCGAGCACCTCCCCGATGTCATGGAACGGCACGCCGGTCAGGATCTTGTGGGCCTCCTTGTCGATGTGCTTCACGATCTGGCCGAGTCGGTTCATCGGCAGATCGGGACTTTTCACGTGCTCGATCGAAGCCTTCAACAACTCGGCGACCGTACTGACCACACCCGGGATGGCGGTATCGGGGCACTGCGTCCAGCATTTCCCACAGCCCGTGCAATTTTCCGGGATGAATTCGGGCACCGAGAAGCGCATCCTGGTCATGTCGCGCATGGCGCTCGTGGACGCGGGCATCGCGCTGAGCGCCGTGAAGGGATCCGCGATTGGATCCTCGCCTAACTTGTAGAGGGAGCCCACTTGTTCCCAGAACCGGCCGGGGTTTGCGATGCCGTCCCGCCAGCCGGTGCCATCCAGGATCTCTGGCATGACGGGCGGCGGCTCGGGCTCGTCCTGGCTCGTCGCTTCGATCTCGGTATCGACTCGTTTCACCGAGTGATAGCCGCGCTCGAGGACGCGGAGATTGTCGTTGACGACACGCTCACCGAGATTGCCGAACTTCTTCTCGAGTTGAGCACGGATGCCATCGAAGATCTGCGCTTCTTCGAGGCCCGCCGCCGCCAACAGCGGAGAGATTCGGAAGAAGGCGCCCATGAAGGCAGCACCCTGCATGCGGTAGCGCAGCTCCGGGTTCGACGATTCCTGCTGTGCGATCGCGAAGCCATCGAGGTAGTAGACCTCGATCTCCCGCTCCCGAATCGTGCGGCGAGCTCGCTCGGGAAGCTCGTTCCAGACCCGCTCGCCATCGTGTTGGCTCTGGATGATGAAGATGCCACCATGATCCATGCCCAGGAGGGGGTCGGAGTGGTGGAAGACGTTTCCGTCCGGCGCCATGACGAAGTTCACGTGCTTGAGTTCGCAATTGGTTCGCACGGGCTCGTGAGCCAGGCTGGCGTAGAAGGTGGTGGGCTGACCCTTCTTCTCCGAACCGTATTTCGGGTTGGCCTTGACGTGGAGTCCGAGAAGTTCGCCCGCGGTGGTGGTCAGGTTCTTGCCCATCGTGATCGCACCCCAGCCTCCCACCGAGTGGATACGAATGGAGACGCCTCCGCTAGGAAGCAGGTTGACGTCCGGGCCCCGCTCGAGCGCCAGCTCGCTGACGTGGGGGTAGGCGGACTCGATCCGTTGCTGCCAGATTTCGAGCTTTGGCAGATCGGTGTTCCGGCGAATGAAGTCGATCCCGAGATAGAACTGACGACGACCAGCGCCGTGCTCCCGCATGTTGTCCACCGCGGCAATGAGGTCGGCCGGCTGGAGGTCACGACTGCCCATCCCGTAGCAGCCCGAATAGAACTCGGGGATTTGATCGGGCGCGCAGGGTGAAATGCCCTCGTGCGGAATCCCCGTTCGCGCGCGGTCGTTCTCCATGCCCTTGGCCATCGCCGCACGAATCTCCCTGAGCAGCGGAAGATCCGCGGCCAGGGGCTGGTCGGTGCGCTCGAGGACGCAGGCGGCCTTCTTGCCCCGCAACAGCTTTGTTATGAGGTCGCACGGAAAGGGGGCGAAACATGCTCACGTTCAGCACGCCGACCTTGATGCCGCTCGTCTCTCGCAGGTGATCGACGGTCGCCTCGGCGTTCGCGATCACCGAGCCCTGCCCGACGATCACGTATTCGGCGTCCTCGAGGCGGTAGCCGGACGCGCGGGAGTACTGCCTCCCAGTGAGCGAGGCGTACTCCGCGAAGGCTTGGTCCGACAGGCTCGCGATGTGGTCGAAATAGAAGGGCCGTTGGGCCGCGACGCCCTGCGCGTAGCTTTCCTGGTTTTGCACTACGCCGAGCATGGCGGGATAGTCGACGTCGAAGAGCTCCGGGATCCGACGACGGGTCTCGCCAAAGACCATCCGCTGCGCTGGCGTCGGCGATTCGACGAGATCAGACGGGTCGCCCAGGAACTCCTTGACCAGCGCGCGCTCGGGCCGTCGAAACGTTTCAATGGTGTGGCTTGTCAGGAAGCCGTCCTGGGCGCAGATTCCTGGATTGAGCGACAGCTCGGCGATGCGATGCGAGATCAGCGTGAGATCGGCGACCTCCTGCACGTTCTTGGCGAAGACCTGAAAGAAGCCCGTGTCGTCGACTGCATGGTAGTCGTCGTGTCCCGCGTGCACGTTGAGCGCGTGTTTAGTGATGGCGCGGCAGGCGATGCTGAGGACATAGGTTAGGCGCTTGCCGACAGCTGCGTAGAGAGACTCGTGCATGTACGCGATGCCCTGGCCGCTGGAAAAGTTTGCGGCCCGCAGACCCGTCATGCTCATGCCCGCGGTCACCGCAGCAGCTGCGTGCTCCCCCTCCGGCTCGAAGAACAGGAGGCGGCGTCCGTTCACGTTGGTCTTGCCTGCAGCCACGGCGGCGGCCCAACCCTCACCCATCTGGGTGGACGGGGTGATGGGGTACGCGCCAGCGGCCTCACTGGCGTTGGTCTCGGCGTGGACCACCGCACCAGTCCCGTCGGTGGCCGTCAGGACACCGGGGAACCGGGGGGCATCGGTGG